>JBHHTZ010000088.1:0-10045 GCA_046753605.1 Anaerolineae bacterium | reverse complement strand
TACTTTTCCACAGGTTCTCCTACGGCCTTGAGCCACCTACCGACCGTGCCTTCGGTCACGCTTTCCCCCAGTTGGGGCATCTTGATTTCTCGTGCCATGATGTCTCCTCTAGTAGGCCGCCAATTCACGAATGCCGGCGGCGATTTTCTCCGGGTTGGGCAAGAAGAAGTCCTCCATCGGTTTGGCGTACGGCATGGCCGGTATGTCGGGGCCGGTGACTCGGTGGATCGGGCCGTCCAGCCACTCAAACGCCTCGTCGGCAATGAGAGCCGCCACCTCGGCACCGAGGCCCATGGTCCGGGTGTCTTCATGGACGATGAGCACTTTGCCCGTCTTCTTCGCCGACTCCAGAATCGTCTGCTTGTCCAGAGGGTGGAGAGTTCGCAGGTCCACAACCTCCACATCGATCCCCTCCTCTGCCACCATCTTGGCGGCCTCCAATGTGTGGTGCAGCATCATGCCGTAAGCGAAAACCGTGAGGTCCGTCCCTGCGCGCTTGATTTCGGCCAGCCCGATGGGGATCTCGAACGGCTCATCTGGCGCCTCACCCTGGATTGCCCGATAAGTCTTCTTGTGTTCCAGGTACAGAACCGGATCGGGGTCGCGAATAGCGGCGCGAAGCAGGCCGGCCGCGTCGTAGGGAGTTGACGGCGCCACCACCTTCAGGCCCGGCACATGGGCAAAGAAAGCCTCCACACTCTGGGAGTGATACAGGCCGCCGTGAACTCCACCGCCGTACGGCGTACGGATCACCAGCGGCACGTTCCACGCTCCGTTCGAGCGGTAGTAAAACTTTGCTGCCTCGTTCACGATCTGGTCAAAGGCGGGATAGATGAAGTCGGCGAACTGGATCTCGGCGATGGGGCGCAGACCGTTGACGGCCGCGCCGATGGCGACGCCGATGATGCCCACTTCTGCCAGGGGTGTGTCGATGACGCGCAATTCGCCGAATGCGTCCAGAAACCCCTCTGTGGCTTTGAAAACGCCTCCTTTGCCGGCGACATCCTCTCCCAGGACGATGATGGTTTCATCTCGCTGCATCTCATCCCACAGGGTGTCGTGAATCGATTGAATGATGTTCTTTGTCGTCATTGACATTCCTCCTCACTCCAGCAATAAGCTTATGCAGGTCGCCAGCCGCCGGGGGGAGCCGCATAAACGTGCTCCAACGCGTATTCTGGCGGTGCGATGGCCGCTTCGTCTGCGAAGTCTGTGGCGTCGTTGACGACGGCCATGACCTCGCCCTCAATCTCAGCGACATCCTCGGCGGTGATAACTCCGTGATCCAGCAGGTATGCATGGAACCGATGGAGCGGGTCTTTTTCCTCCCGCCACGGCTCGACCTCGTCTCGGCTGCGGTACGACCGGTCGTCGTCGTCGCTGGAATGGGGCACGATGCGATAGGTCTTGGCTTCGATGAGCGTCGGCCCCTGGCCGGCCCGCGCCCGCTCGACGGCGGCCTTCGTCACCTCGTAGACGGCCAGCACGTCGTTGCCGTCCACCACGACGCCGGGGAAGCCATAGCCGGCGGCCCGGTCGGCCACGTTTTCGATGGCCATCTGCTTCGACTGCGGCACCGAAAGGGCGTACTGGTTATTCTCGCACAGAAAAATCACCGGCAGTTTCCAGACGCCGGCGAAGTTGAGACCCTCGTGGAAGTCGCCTTTGCTGGAGCCGCCCTCGCCAAAGGCGGTCAGTGCCACCCCATCCTCACCACGAACCTTGATGGCCAGGGCGATGCCGGCTGCTTGTGGGATTTGGGTAGATACCGGGCTGGAGGCGGAGACGATGCGCGTTTCCTTTTTGCTGAAATGGGAAGGCATCTGCCGGCTGCCGCTGCTCACGTCATCCCACCTGGCAAACAGGGCCAGCATCAGCTCGCGCGGCGTCATCCCGAAGCGAAGCACCATGCCCAGGTCACGATAATACGGGCGCAGGAAGTCTCGACCGGGATCCAGCGCCCAGGCCGCGCCAACCTGCGTCGCTTCCTGCCCCTGGCACGAAATGTGAAAGGCCACCTTGCCCTGGCGCTGCAATATCCACATCCGCTCGTCCAGACGCCGCGACAGCAGCATTATGTGGTACATGTCGATGAGATCAGACTCAGACAGGCCAATCCGCTCATGACGCGGCGCTTCCCGCATCGCCGGCGACTCGAGCTCCTTCGTTGCAACCATGTCACACCTCCTTGTGTGTTATTCGCTTGATTCAGACGTCGTTAATACGATGCACTCCGGTAAGCAAACGTTACCCGTGACTATCCAGCGAAGCTGTGCCCTAACCTGGCGGGCGATTAGCGGCTTCACACGGATGGTAAAGACCTGCCCTGAGCCTGTCGAAGGGAACACAGATAGAATCTATCTTTTCCTGTTCTTATCCGTGTTCCCTTCGACAGGCTCAGGGCAGGTCTTTCCATCCATGTGAGCAGATTATAGCACAAGCCCAGGTGTCGGTCCACTGGAAACAAACGGTCGTTTGTGAAGTCGTAGGTTTCAAGGTATAATCACTGGCTGAGAGGAGGGCTTTGAGGTGAGGGTGTTGTTGGTGGATGATCATCCGTTGGTGCGCGACGGAATTGCCAATTTGTTGGTGGCCAGGGGACTGGAAGTGGTGGGCCAGGCCGGCAATGGCCTTGAGGCCCTGGACAAGGCGCGGCTGCTGCAGCCAGACGTGATCCTGATGGACGTTCGTATGCCTGGCTTGAATGGGCTGGAGGCTACCCGCCTGATCAAGACCGAAATGCCAGAAATCAAGATCGTGATGCTCACCGTGTCGGATGACGACCAGGACCTTTTCGATGCAATCCGGAGCGGCGCGGAGGGGTACCTGCTCAAGAGTCTGGGCAGCGCAGAGTTTTTTGATCTGCTGGAAGGCGTTGACCGGGGAGAGGCCCCCATCTCGCCAGTCATGGCTGCCAAGATTCTGAGTGAGTTTGCGCAGCAGGCCACGCACGGGCCGGCGCGCGGCGCAACCGCGCCCAACCGCGAGATTCTGACCGACCGCGAGGTGGAGGTGATCCGGCTCGTCGTCAAGGGTTTGAGCAACCGCGAGATCGCCGGCGGCCTGACCATCAGTGAGAACACCGTCAAATTCCACCTGAAGAACATTCTGGCAAAACTCCACGCGCGTAACCGGACCGAGGCCGTTGCGTACGCGCTGCGGACGGGCCTGGTACACGCGTCGCCGGCGGACAGGGACTGACGAGGAGGCCCATTCCGCCTGCCCAAAACAAGATGGCTGGATGGCTTCTTGGTCCGCGCACCACCCAGCCATCTGCCTTCGGAGCAGGCTCTGTCCAGATGGGTGGCTGTTCTTCCCGCGTGCGGTTGACAAGCTACCGAACGTTGTGGTAGAATCTCGCCTATCCTTCGGACTACCAAGCCCTTGTTAGGACCTGTTCTCGTCATGCCCGTTTCATCACGTCAGACAGAACACGACACGGCGCCTGAAGCCCACATTGTTCTGGGTCCAGGGCATTCCTGCTCTATCTTAAGGCGGAAGCGGCTGAACACAGCTTGTTCCCAGGAGTTGAGCACGTTGAGGTGATTGACCCCCGCCGCCCACGTCCCATATCTGCCGGCTAACCCCTGAGTTCTTACCAATTGGCCCAATGCTCTATTCCCGGCGTAGGTCTAGCACCTACACAACGTAGCGTTCGCTTGATTGGAAGATTGGCTAACGCATCGTGAGTTGCGAGTTGAAAAGGAGGTGATCATTCCAGCCATCAAGACCGAGTTCGTACTTCGATTATTTCATCGGCAATTATCCTACATGCGTGTAAGGAGGGAAACGCGATGAAGAAACTCATGCCACTGTTGTGGCTAACGGCTTTGGTGTTGATCATTGCTGCGTGTGCGCAGCCGACTCAGGCGCCGCCTGCTCAACCCACAGAGGGTGAACCGTACGTCGTCGGCATGGTCGCCTCTGTGACCGGGCCGGCCTCCTCGCTGGGCGTCCCGGAGCGCGACACCGGGCTGATGTTGATGGAGAAAATCAACAACGCCGGCGGCATACAGGGACCGGACGGACAGACGCACAAGCTGGAAGTCGTCGTCGAGGATGATGCGACCGACACCGGCAAAGCGGTTCTGGCAGCCAAGAAGCTCATCGAGCAAGACAACGTGCTCGTGCTCATCGGCTCCAGCGGCTCGCCGGCCAGCATGGCGATGGTGCCGGTTGCTACGGAAGCCGAGGTTCCCATGATCTCCATGGCCTCGTCCAGCGCCATCGTCACCCCGGTATCTGAACGTCACTGGATATTCAAGACCCCGCAGACAAACCTCCCTGTGGCCCAGGTCCAGGCGGATTACTGGAAAGCCAAGGGGGTCAAGCGTGTGGCGTCCCTGGGCGTCAACAACGCTTTTGGCGAGGACTCTCGGAAGTCGATGCAGCAAGTCTACGGTGATGCTGGAATCGAGATCGTCGCTGATGAGCTGTTCCAGCCGGGAGACAAGGATTTCCGGGCGCAGCTTACCAAGATCAAGGGCCTGAACCCCGAGGGGTTGGTCGTCCACGCCACCTCGGGTGAGGGTGCACCGGTGACAGTCCAGTTCCGCGAACTGGGGTTCGATATCCCCATCGTGCAGAACCATGGCATCGGGTCCAAACGTTTCATCGACCTGGCCGGCGATGCAGCCGAGGGCGTGCTCTTCCCCATCGGCAAGGTCGTGGTGGCGGAGGGTCTCCCCGACAGCGACCCCCAAAAGGCAACACTTCTGGAGTACGTCAAGGAGTACAGCGATTACACCAACGGCCAGCCCCGCAGTACCTTCGGCGGTCACGCCTGGGATGCGGTGATGGAGTCGGTACACTGTCTGGGGAAAGTGGGCGCGGATCGCGCCAAGCTCCGAGACTGCCTGGAGAATGACATCAAGAACTTCGTCGGTATCTCGGGCGTCTTCAACGTGAGCTCCACCGACCATGTGGGCATCTCCAAGGAGTCCCTGGTGCTGGTGGAAATCAAGAGCGGCGAGTGGGTCTACGTCGCGCCGGACAAGTACGCGGAGGCGCCATAGTAGTTGGTGGTCTCGTGGTCGGGTAGTCCTGTCGTCCCGTGACTGGGCTACCCGACCCCCTGACTATCTGACCATCCGACTACCTGGAGTATGCCATGTCTTTTGAGAGCCAGCTTCTTCAATTACTCTTCGCCGGCCTGACCCTGGGCAGCATCTATGCCTTGATCGCCCTGGGGTTCGTGACCATCTACAACGTCACCGGCATTGTCAACTTTGCCCAGGGCGACTTCGCCATGCTGGGCGCGCTGATTACCGTGACCCTCCATCACCGCACCCCCCTGTTCAACCGGGTGGTGACGGTGAATCTGAATTGGCCCCTCCCTCTGGCTGCCCTGGCGGCCGTCCTGCTAACGACCGCCATCGGTGTGATCCTGTACCTGCTGGCCATTCGACCTGCCCGAGGCGCGTCTGTGGTCTCCTTGATCATCATCACCATTGGTGCATCCATCACACTGCGGGGCCTGGGGTTGATCGTCTGGTGGACCGATCCTTACCCACTGCCCGCCTTCACCTCCGGACAGCCATTGAAGATTGCTGGAGCCATCCTCACCCGGCAGAATCTATGGGTGATGGGCACCATGCTGTTGATCGTTATCGGACTCCATCTCTTTTTCGAGCGCACGCTGCTGGGCAAAGCACTGCGTGCCTGCGCCATCAACCGCGATGCAGCGCGGCTCATGGGCATCAGCGCCGATCGCATGGCCCTCTTCTCGTTTGCCTTGGGGGCGGCGGTCAGCGCGGTGGCCGGCATCGTCATCACCCCGTCCACGTTTATGGCCTATGATTCGGGGACGCTGCTAAGCCTGAAGGGTTTTGTGGCAGCCATCATGGGAGGGATGGTGAGCCCGTCCCTGGCGGTGGCCGGCGGTCTGACCCTGGGCTTGGTCGAGGCCTTTGGTGCGGGATTGCTCTCGTCCTCGTACAAGGACGCTTTCGCCTTTTTAACCTTGTTCGTCATCCTGCTGCTGCGCGTCGGAGGTTTCTTCGGCCAGCGGGCTGCGGAAGCATAGGGGGAATTTGGGGTGAAAGAGCCGATCCGCAGTTCACAATTGACAATTGACAATTCACAATTAACAATTCGCGCCTCTCTGCTCAACCATGGCAACCTGACTATGTTTATCGTACTGGCAACTATTCTGGCTGTCCTGCCCATGTTGGTGACCAACAACTACCATCTGGGTATTCTGGTGTTTGTCGGCCTGAACACGATGTTGACGGTGGGGCTGTCGTTGCTCATGGGCTATACCGGCCAGATTTCCCTGGGCCATGCTGTCTTCTACGGCAGCGGCGCCTACATCACCGGCTTGCTAACGACCCGCTTCGGCTGGTCGCCGTGGCCGGCGGTGGCGGTCGCGGCGCTGGCCACGGCCGGTCTGGCCTATTTCATCGGCATCCCCATCTTCCGCCTGCGCGGTCACTACCTGGCAATGGCGACCCTGGGGCTCAACGTCATCCTGGAAGCGGTGTTGATCACCGAGACGGAATGGACAGGTGGACCGAACGGAATGTTGAGCATACCCCGGCTGGCTGTTGGCAACTGGGCCTTGAAAAGTGACCGGTCCTACTACTACGTGGTGTGGATCTTTGCTCTGATCATACTGGCATTGTCGCTGAACATCGTCAACTCACGGGTTGGACGTGCCCTGCGGGCCGTCCACGCCAGCGAGCTGGCCGCCGCCTCGATGGGCGTGGACGTCGAGGCTTTCAAACTCAAAGTTCTGGTCTTGAGCGCCATCTATGCCAGTCTGGCCGGCAGCCTGTTCGCCTTCTACCTGCGAATTGTGACCCCCGGTTCATTCAACTTCATCTTTTCCATTCAACTGGTCGTGATGGTGGCCATCGGGGGGCTGGCCAGCATCTGGGGGGCTATTTTCGGGGCCGCAACTGTGACTCTGCTGAGCGAAGTCCTGCGAAATATCATGCCGCACCTGGTCCGTGGCGCATCAGCCGAGGTGGAAATCCTGGCATTTGGCATCATCCTCGTCGTGATCATGGTCTTCATGCCCGAGGGCCTTACGACCGGCATCGTGCATCGAGTGCGCAGGTGGCGCGGCGTTGGCGAGCCGTGGGCAGATGAATCATTAACGGAGGAAAGCGCTGAACGTTGACATACTGAAGGCAGCAGAGCCTGTGCCCGCGGAACGTTCGCGAAAAGACGCCCTCCTAAGTGTCAGCCATCTCCGCAAAGAGTTCGGCGGACTGGTGGCCGTCAATGACATCAGCTTTGCTGCGTGGCCGGGGGAGATCCTGGCCATTATCGGCCCAAATGGCGCTGGCAAGACAACGCTCTTCAACCTGATCACCGGGGTGCATCCTCTGAGTGGTGGAGAGATTCACTTCAGGCAGCGCCGGCTCAACGGATTGAAGCCGCACGTCATAGCGCGATTGGGCCTGGCGCGTACTTTTCAGAATGTACACCTTTTCGACAACATGACGGTGCTGGAGAATACGATGGTGGGGCGGCACCTGAAGAGCCGCTATGGTTTCTGGGAGGCGGCCCTGCACGTTCCCTGGGCCGTGCGGGAGGAGCGGGAAACGCGCGAGCGGGCGATGGAGTGTCTGGACCTGGTTGGCCTGGCCGCTCACGCAACCGACCTGGCGTCGAACTTGCCCTTCGGCAAGCAGCGCCTGCTGGAGCTGGCCCGCGCCCTGGCGAGCGAGCCGGCCTGCCTGCTCTTGGACGAGCCCGGCGCCGGTCTCAGCCGAGGGGAAGTGGTCAATCTGGACAACCTCATCCGGCGCGTCCGCGACGAACGAGGCCTCACGGTGTTGTTGGTAGAGCACAACATGGACCTGGTGATGGGCATCGCCGACCACGTGGTCGTGCTGAACTATGGCGAGAAGATCGCCCAAGGAACGCCGGCCCAGGTTCAACGGGATGCGCGGGTGATCGTCGCCTATCTGGGGGACGACTGAAGGAATGTTGCTCGAACTGCAGAATGTCAGAACCTACTACGGCCGGAGTCAGGCGCTGAAGGAAGTCTCCCTGGGAGTCGAGGAAGGGGAGATAGTGACCCTCATCGGGGCCAATGGCGCCGGCAAGACGACGTTGCTGAGAACCATCTCCGGTTTCCTGGAACCCCGGCACGGCGACGTGTTGTTCGACGGGCGCTCCATCAAAGGCGTCCTTCCCGAACGGATCGTTGCTCTGGGGATCAGCCACGTCCCGGAGCGCCGGCAGGTCTTCGCTTCAATGAGCGTCCTGGATAACCTGATTCTGGGAGCGTATCATCGCTACCGACGTGACGGTCAGAAGGAGATCCAGCGGGACCTGGATTTCGTGTTCGAGATATTTCCGGTGTTGAAGGAACGTCGTGGGCAGGCGGCCGGCACGCTCTCCGGCGGGCAACAGCAGATGGTGGCCGTTGGGCGCGGTTTGATGGCCCGACCGCGGCTGCTCCTCCTGGACGAACCATCCCTGGGATTGGCCCCGCTGCTGGTGCGCGAGCTGTTCCAGGTCGTCGCGGAGCTTCGGGAGCGCGGCACAACCATCCTGTTGGCGGAGCAGAATGCCCGCGCAGCCCTACGCGTAGCTGATCGCGGCTATGTGTTGGAAGTTGGCCATGTTGTCCTGAGTGGGACGACACAAGAGCTCATCGATGCTGAGTTAGTGCAGCAGGCATATCTGGGAAGCTCTAAAAAACGACCGGGTCTAACAAGACCGGTAGACGTAGTGGCCACTTCAGTCGCTGAAAACGGCTGAAGCCGTTACTACCAACAGTTCTTAGCTACACTCGAATGAGAGGAAGGAGGATCATGTACTGGAACGAGGAATTGGAGACTCTATCGCGGGATCGTCTGGAAACCCTCCAGCTTGAGCGACTCCAGACGGTTGTCGGGCGCGTCTACGAAACATCACTCTTTTACAAACAGGCTTTCGACGACAAGGGCGTCCGGCCCGGCAACATTCAGTCCCTGGACGACCTGGGCAAGCTACCTTTCACAAACAAGGCCGACCTGCGGGACCATTACCCCTTCGGCATGTTCGTGGTGCCGCACGAACAAATCGTGCGCATACATGCCTCAAGCGGAACCACGGGCAAGCTGACCGTGGTGGGTTACACCCAGCATGACATGGACGTGTGGGCCGAAGTAATGGCGCGCACGCTCAGGGCCGCCGACGTGACCACGGAAGATGTGGTTCACAATGCCTATGGCTACGGCCTGTTCACCGGCGGGCTGGGGTTCGCCCTGGGTTCAGAAACGATTGGTGCGGCTACGGTTCCCGTGTCTGGCGGATTCAGCAAGCGTCAACTGATGCTGATGGAGGACTTCGGCGCTACGATCGTGTGTTGTACACCCTCCTACGCCCTGGTACTGGCCGAGATGGCCGAGGAAGAAGGTATCGACTTCCGGGGCCAGATGAAGCTGCGCGCCGGCTTCTTCGGGGCTGAGCCGTGGACCGAGGCCATCCGGCAGGAGATCGAGGCGCGCATGGGCCTGGAAGCCTTCGACATCTACGGCCTCAGCGAGATCATCGGGCCGGGCGTGTCGGTGGAATGTCACGAGCACGACGGTCTCCACGTCTTCGAAGACCACTTTCTGGCAGAGATCATCGATCCGGAGACGGGCGAGCATCTGCCCTACGGCTCCGAAGGCGAGCTCGTGTTTACCACCCTGACCAAGGAGGCCATGCCGCTGATCCGCTATCGCACGCGGGATCGAGTCAGGCTGTGGGCGGAGCCTTGCGGCTGTGGACGAACGCTGGTGCGCATGAGCAAGGTCCTGGGTCGCACCGATGACATGCTCGTCGTCCGGGGGGTCAATGTCTTTCCCTCTCAGATCGAGCAGGCGCTGCTGAAAGTGAAGAATCTGGCGCCCCAGTACCTGATTCTTGTAGATCGGCGCGCAGACCGACTGGACGAGCTTGAGGTGTGGGTGGAGTGCACCGACGAGCTGTTCAGCCGTGGTGAATTCGCTGTGAAGCAGGTCCAGGAAGAGGCCGCGAAAGGGGTTGGAGAGGCATTGGGACTCCACGTGAATGTTCGTGTCGTGGAACCCCGCAAGATCCAGCGCAGCCAGGGCAAGGC
>JBHHTZ010000087.1:0-10104 GCA_046753605.1 Anaerolineae bacterium | reverse complement strand
GGGACAACGTGAACCTGACGGTGGAGTTGATCGTGCCGGTGGCGCTGGAGCAGGGTTCCCACTTCGCCATTCGCGAAGGTGGCCGCACTGTCGGCGCCGGCGTTCTCACCAAGATCGTGGAATAATCATAGCAGAGTAGAGAGCCGAGAGGATTGCCTCTCGGCTCTCCTCTGGAGGGGTGCATGGCACGGCAAAAGGTTAGAATTCGACTCAAGGCGTATGACCATCGGGTCCTGGATCAATCGGCACGGCAGATTGTTGAGGAGGCGGAGCGCACCGGAGCTATCGTGGCTGGCCCGGTTCCGCTGCCAACTCGCATCGAGAAGTTCACGGTGATGCGGTCGCCGTTCATTGACAAGGACTCGCGGGAGCAGTTTGAGATCCGCACTCACAAACGGCTGATCGACATCATTGATCCCAGTTCCAAGACGCTGGATAATCTGATGCGGCTGAATCTGCCGGCCGGTGTGGATATCGAGATCAAGCTATAGGTTGCGGGCAGCCGAGTTCGCTACCTGATCTGGTTTCGTGGCTCTGGGATGATGCGGCGACGACTGCCGGCAGTCCCTGGGGGTGCATTCAGAATGAAGGGTATTCTTGGTAAGAAGGTGGGGATGACCCAGATTTTCGATGACAGCGGCGAAGTGATTCCCGTCACGGTCATCGAAGCGGGTCCTTGCTATATCACGCAGGTGAAAACTGACGATACGGATGGCTATAACGCCGTGCAAATCGGGTTTGAGCAGGTGGAAGCGCGAAAGCTCAACAAGCCGGAACGAGGTCATCTTGGCCAACTGCCTCTCCTCCGTTACCTGCGTGAGATTCGCACCGACGATGCAGGTGAGTACGAAGTGGGACAGCAGGTGGATGTTGACATCTTCGCCGCCGGCCAGCGCGTGGATGTGACTGGCATATCGAAGGGGCGCGGGTTCGCCGGCGTGGTCAAGCGCCACGGATTTCACGGCGGCCCGAAGACTCACGGCCAGTCCGACCGGCATCGTGCTCCGGGCTCCATTGGCGCGGGGTCTACCCCCGGCCGGGTGTTCAAAGGGATGCGGATGGCGGGTCGCATGGGCAACGAGCGTGTGACGATCCAAAGCTTGAAGGTGGTGGATGTAGACCCCGATCGCAATCTCTTGCTTGTCGAGGGCAGCGTACCCGGCAGGAGAGGTGGTCTCATCCTGATTCGAGATGCGGTGAAGAGCTAGGGTCAGACTGGAGTTTCGACGATGCTTGTAACGGTTTATAACACGGCCGGCGAGGCGGCTGGCGAACACGAATTGCCAGAGTATGTCTTTGGCATTAAGCCCAACCGTGGAGTCATGCACCAGGCTTTGGAACGCCAGTTGGCCAATGCCCGACAGGGGACACACAACACCAAGTCCCGAGGTGAAGTACAGGGTGGTGGTCGGAAGCCCTGGCGACAGAAGGGTACGGGGCGCGCTCGCCACGGCTCCATTCGGTCCCCAATCTGGGTTGGTGGAGGCGCCGCCTTTGGTCCCACGCCGCGTAAGTATCGGAAGCGTATGCCGAAGAAAATGCGCCGGCTGGCCCTGCGTTCGGCGCTGTCGGCCAAGCATCGCGCCGGCCAGATTGTGGTGTTGGATGAGTTCGCGCTGGATCGCCCCAGGACTCGCGAAATGGTTGAAATCCTGGATTGTCTGACCGACGCCGCTGGGAGTGTGATCATTCTTCTGGCAGATCGCGACATAGCGGTGGAGAAATCTGTCAACAATCTGCCGTACGCCAGGACACTCCGAGCTCAGTACCTCAACGTTCGCGATCTTCTGGGATACGATTATGTGGTCATCCCGCTGGCGGCGCTTGAGGTTATCGAGGCTATTCTGGGCGAGCCGCGGTTGGAGGTAGTGTAATCATGCATCCGTTCAAGATCATCAGGCGCCCGGTCATCACCGAAAAGGCGATGCAATTGGCTGACTACGAAAATCAGTACACCTTCGAGGTGGTGATGAAGGCCAATAAGCAGATGATCCGCGATGCGGTGGAAGAGGCATTCGATGTCGAGGTGTTGAAGGTCAACACGATGATCGTTGCAGGCAAACCCCGGCGCTGGGGGCGACGTGTGAGCCACACGCCGGCGTGGAAGAAGGCCATCGTGACTCTCGCACCCGGCGACTCGATTGAGCTGTTTGAGGGCGTGTAGAAGGATTTGAAGTATGGGGATAAAGGTATACAAACCGACGTCGCCCGGTCGGCGCGGTATGACTGGCGCAACGTTCGAGGAGATTACCAGCACAACGCCGGAGCGCTCTCTGCTTGAGCCGATCAAGAAGAAGGCCGGACGCAGTCATGGCAAGATCAGCGTCCGCCATCGTGGGGGCGGGCACAAAAGACGCTATCGACGCATCGACTTCCGGCGGGACAAGGTCGGGATTCCGGCTCGGGTCGACACCATTGAGTATGACCCGAATCGGTCGGCGCGGATTGCGTTGCTCACCTATGCTGATGGCGAGAAGCGCTACATCATCGCTCCGCTGGGCTTGCAGGTTGGGGACAATGTGACGAACGGCCCGGATGCTGACCTTGAGATCGGCAATGCTTTGCCTATCGAGAACATCCCCGTTGGAACCCAGATACACAACATCGAGCTGGAGCCGGGCCGGGGCGGACAATTGGTGCGATCCGCCGGCACCTCTGCCCAGTTGCTTGCCAAAGAGGGCGACTACGCTCAGGTGCGGTTGCCGTCCGGTGAGGTGCGGCGGGTGCATGTTCATTGCATGGCCACGCTGGGGCAGGTGGGCAATGCGGATCATGGCAATATCAAGCTTGGCAAAGCCGGGCGGAAGCGCTGGCTCGGCTGGCGTCCCACGACACGGGGTTCGGCGATGGATCCCGGTTCGCACCCACATGGTGGTGGTGAGGGCAAAGCGCCCATCGGCTTGCCCGGCCCGAAGACGCCGTGGGGCAAGCCAGCCCTTGGCAAGAGGACACGCCGCAACAAGCGGACCGATAAGATGATCGTGCGTCGCCGGCGAAAGAAGCGACGTGGCCGGCGATAGGCGCCGAACACGGATTAGCACGGACAACCGCCGCGTGTTTTGAGGATAGGGGTTACTAAAGATGTCCAGGTCACTGAAAAAAGGACCATATTGCAGTCCGAAGCTGCTTCGGAAAATCGAAAGGATGAACGAGAGCGGCGAGAAGCGCGTCATCAAGACGTGGTCGCGAGCTTCGACTGTGTTCCCGCAAATGGTGGGGCATACCATCGCTGTCCATGATGGCCGGCGACATGTGCCCGTGTATGTCACTGAGAACATGGTAGGCCACAAGCTGGGGGAATTCGCGCCCACGCGGACCCATCGAGGCCACCGGGTTAGAGGCGAGAAGACGTCCAGCGTGCGCCGCTGATTTGGATATTGGATACTGGATATTGGTTATTCCAATACCCAATATCCAGTACCCGGTATCTAACAGGCTGTCAAGGTAGGAAAACATGGAGTTTGAAGTTAGAGCGAAAGCCAAGTACATCCCTGTGTCGCCTCAGAAGGTTCGACTGGTGTTGGACCTGGTGCGAGATAAAGAGGTTGACGAGGCGCTGGCGATTCTGGAGTTTACGCCAAAGCGGGCGGCAGGCCATGCTGCCAAGGTCATCCGATCGGCCATCGCCAATGCGGAGGAGAACTTCGGTTTGGCGCGTGAGGACCTGTACATTGCGGAAATCTACGCCGACGATGGTCCGACTCTGAAGCGCGGGCGGGCCGGCGCCCGGGGGCGCTTCAAACCCCTTCTCAAGCGCACGAGCCATATCACTGTGGTTCTGGCTGAGTATGAGTACGTATAGGAACTGACGAGGAGAGCTTATGGGACGTAAAGTACACCCGTATGGGTTTCGGCTTGGCATCATCAAGGACTGGAAAGCCAAATGGTACGCGGAAGGTGAGGAGTACTCCGAGTTGCTTCATGAAGACCTGGCTGTTCGAGACTTGATTCGCCAGGAGATTGGCCGGGCCGGCATTTCCGACATCCGCATAGAGCGGTTCCCAAACCAGGTATCTATTACGATTGATACGGCGAAGCCTGGAATCGTGATAGGGCGCAAGGGAGCTAATGTCAAGGCTCTGCGCAGTAAGCTGGAGAGGCTGACGGGCAAGACTATTCGCATCGACGTACAGGAAGTCGATGATGCGGAGAAGGATGCTACTCTCGTGGCAGAGCGCATCGTCGAGCAGATCGAACGGCGGATTTCTCACCGACGTGCTATGAAGCAGGCGGCCAGTCGCGCAATGCGCCAGGGGGCCGAGGGCGTTAAGATTGAGGTGGCGGGTCGTCTGTCCGGGGCGGAGATGGCTCGCAAGGAGGGCGTGAACGAAGGCCAGGTTCCACGCCATACTCTGCGAGCCGACATCGACTATGCCCAGGACGAGGCGCTGACCACGTACGGGCGTATCGGCATAAAAGTCTGGATCTACAAGGGTGAGGTTCTGCCTGGTCAGGAACGTGCGAGGGAAGAGTCGGCGACCTAACGCTAGGTGTCCAGAACTTGCCCGCTTCCGAATTCATGATTCAACCGGTGTTGGGAGTAGAAGATTATGTTGCAGCCTAAGCGACTCAAATATCGCAAGCAGTTCCGAGGGCGTATGCGGGGGAAGGCCTACCGGGGTTCAAACGTGGTGTTTGGCGAGTTTGCTTTGCAGGCCGTGGAGCCAAGCTGGCTGACCAGCCGGCAGATAGAGGCCGCGCGCCGAGCTATCGTCCGCCACGTGAAGCGTGGCGGAAAGCTGTGGATTCGCATCTTCCCGGATAAGCCGGTGACACAAAAGCCGGCTGAGACCCGTATGGGGAGCGGCAAGGGCGCGGTGGATCACTACGTGGCCGTGGTGAAGCCGGGTCGCATCATCTTCGAGATTGCCGGCGTCTCCGAACCGGATGCTCGCGAGGCGTTTCGCCTGGCAGGCCACAAGCTGCCGATAAAAACCCAATTCCTGGCCAAAGATGAGGTGGCACTGTGAGCAGGGCGCTTGGGCCGGATTTGTCGATGAATTGTGAGCAGGCCGATCAGCAGGAGAGTGGTCGATGAAACCGGACGAGATTCGTGACATGTCGCACGAAGAGATTCTCAGCCAGTTGGATGACGCTTATGAAGAAATGCTGAATCTCCGAGTGCAGCACGGGATTGGGCAGTTGCCTAACCCGCTGCGCGTGCGGGAAGTGCGTAAGCACATTGCCCGTTTGAAGACCATCCTGCGCGAGCGCGAGTTATGGGAAGAGTATCAGGCGTGGACGCGGCAGCAGGAGATGGTGGAGGAAGCAGATGGCGCGTAAGCAGTTGGTCGGTCGCGTGGTGAGCGACAAGATGGATAAGACGGCGGTCGTCTCTGTAGCGGTCACCAAGCGACATCCTTTGTACGAAAAAGTGGTGCGTCGCGACAACAAGTACAAAGCTCACGATGAGAACAACGAGGCGCGCGTGGGCGATCTGGTACGCATTGAGGAATGCCGGCCACTGAGCAAGGAAAAGCGCTTTCGTATTGTCGAGTGGATCGAGCGTGCGGAGGTGGGAGAGGCATGATCCAGGCGGAAAGCCGGCTTCGCGTGGCCGATAATACCGGCGCGCGTGAGTTGCTGTGCATCAAGGTGCTGGGGGGAGCCAGGCGTCGCTATGCCAGCGTAGGCGATATCATTATTGCATCCGTGAAGCAATCAACGCCTCATGGCTCTGTCAAGAAGGGCGACGTGGTACGAGCCGTTGTCGTACGAACGGCCAAGGAGTACGGTCGTCCTGATGGAAGCCACATCAAGTTCGACGAGAATGCCGCCGTCATCATTGATGACTATGGGCAGCCGAGGGGAACTCGAATCTTCGGCCCGGTGGGGCGCGAATTGAGAGAGAAGGGCTTCATGAAGATTGTCTCCCTGTCACCGGAGGTCCTCTAGCGCCTAATACATGGAATGTAGGAGCGAGCGACGATGAACCGGGTTCGACAAGGCGATCAGGTCGAAATACTGAGTGGGAATGAGCGCGGATTTCGCGGTACTGTGCGGATGGTTCTTCCTCAACATAATCGCGTGATCATCGAAGGGATGAACATTGTCAAAAAGCACCAGCGGCCGACCCCTACGGCAGGGCGTACTCCGGTCCAGACCGGCATCATTGAGCTAGAGGCGCCGTTCAGCCTGTCTAACGTCGCACCGGTGTGCCCAAGCTGTGATGAGTGGACGCGCGTCGGTTTTGAAGCGACCCCGGATGGGGGCAAGGTGCGGGTCTGCAAGCGCTGTGGCTCACATATGGATTAGGATAAACAGGCATGACGCGTTTGAAGGAAAGATACTCTAAGGAAATCGTCCCGCAGATGGTGGCGGACTTCTCGTATGGGAATGTGATGCAAGTGCCGCGCGTCGAAAAGGTCGTCATCAATGTGGGTCTCGGGGAAGCTTTGCAGAATGCGCGGGCGTTGGATGCAGCCGCGACAGATGTGGTGACAGTCACTGGCCAGCGGCCTGTCGTTACGCGGGCGCGCAGGTCGATCGCGAATTTCAAGCTGCGTGAGGGCCAGCCCATCGGGATCAAGGTGACACTGCGTGGCGAACGGATGTATGCTTTTCTGGAGCGGTTATTCAACATCGTTCTGGCCCGGCAGCGCGACTTCCGTGGTGTGTCGCCGAGTGCTTTTGACGGTCGGGGCAATTACACGCTTGGCCTCCACGAGCAGTTGGTCTGGCCAGAGATCGACTATGACTCCATCGACAAAGTGCGAGGTATGGAGATTACAATCGTGACGAGCGCCAAGACCGATGACGAAGGCTGGCGGCTGCTCCAGTTGATGGGGATGCCGTTCCGCGAGCGCTAGGATTAGAACAAGGGAAGGTCAGGTAACAGCGTGGCTAAGAAGTCGATCATCGCCCGGGAGAAGAAGCGCAAGTACAAGGTGCGTGTGCGCAATCGGTGTAAGATTTGCGGCCGGCCGCGGGCCTACATGCGACGCTTCGGCATGTGTCGGATCTGTTTTCGACAGTTGGCCCTTGAGGGCAAGATCCCCGGCGTCAAAAAGTCTAGTTGGTAAGAACCGGCAAGGAGAGCGACAGGAATGGCAGTGGTAACAGATTCTATCGCGGATATGCTGACGCGAATCCGGAATGCGACGCAGCGCCGGCATTCATTCGTATCGATGCCGTCTTCCAACATGAAGGTAGCCGTTGCCCGCATCATGAAGGACGAGGGCTTCATTGACGACTATCAGGTCATCGACGAGAAGCCTCAGGCAGTTCTCCAGATTTGGCCGAAGTATACGGCGGAGAACGAGCCTGTTCTTACTGGCATGAAGCGAGTTAGCACGCCAGGCCGGCGTGTCTATAGAGGTCGCCATGACATCCCGTGGGTGCTTAGTGGGATGGGGATTGTGATTGTGTCCACGTCTCGCGGTGTCATAACGGGACGTCAGGCGCGCCGCAAAGGCGTCGGCGGCGAGATCGTCTGCTACGTTTGGTGAGGGTGCTAGGAGGTTTGGGCTATGTCTCGTATCGGGAAGATGCCTGTGGAGATTCCCAAACAGGTGACAGTCGATATCAAAAAGAGCACGGTGACGGTTAAAGGACCCAGGGGCGAACTGACCAGGACGTTTCACCCCGACATGGAGATCGGCGTGGATGACGGCAGGGTTGTCGTCATCCGGCCTACGGATCACAGGACACATCGGGCTCTGCACGGCCTGACCCGGGCCCTGATTGCCAATATGGTTCAGGGAGTGTCGGATGGGTTCAGGCGAACGCTCTTGATTGAAGGTGTTGGCTATCGCGCTGAGACCCGCGGCCGTACGCTGGTATTGAGTCTTGGTTACTCCCATCCGGTAGAGTTCGAATTTCCGGATGGCATTGAGGTTACGGTTGAGCGTGGCGCGAAGAGCCTTACGATCGAGGGGATTGACAAGGAAGTCGTGGGCGAGTTCGCGGCCAAGATTCGTGCTGCGCGCCCCCCTGAGCCATACAAGGGCAAGGGGGTTCGCTACGCCGGCGAGTATGTCCGCCGTAAGCCGGGTAAGGCGGGCAAGATCGGGGCTTAGGGCCTATCGGAGAATTGCTTGTGGTGGTGGCTTCGGAAACGACTGAAGTCGTTACTACGGGTTTTTGTCGAAGGGCTTGACAAAGGACTTTGGAGAGTTTGTGGATGGCAACGAGAAACGAACTTCGTAAACGACGACAGCGTCGGGTGCGCCGAAAGATGAAGGGTACGCTGGAACGTCCTCGTCTCAGTGTGTTTCGCAGCTCGAATCACATCTACGCGCAGGTTATCGATGATGTCGCCGGCCACACGTTGGCCTCGGCGTCGACGTTGGATCCAGAGGTGCAGGCGCGGATCAATGATATGCGGCCGGTAGACGAGGCCAAGGTCGTCGGCGAGGTCGCGGCGCGGCGCGCCATGGAGAAGGGCATTACCCAGGTCGTGTTTGACCGTGCGGGCTACAAGTACCATGGTCGGGTCAAAGCGGTTGCCGATGGGGCGCGCGAGGCCGGCCTCAACTTCTAAGGGGACAACCCAGTAATGGCGAATAGAAGAGACGATAGACGCGACGAATTGGACGAGCGGATTGTGCATATCGCTCGGACAGCCAAAGTGCAGAAGGGCGGCCGCCGGTTTTCATTCCGTGTTGTCGTCGTGGTTGGCGACAACAACGGCCGTGTCGGTGTGGCCATCGGCAAGGCCCGCGATGTGCCAGAGGCGATCCGCAAAGGCATTGAACGTGCCAAGAGGAACATGATCGATGTGCCCATGGTCAACACCACCATCCCCCACGAGGTTGTGTCGCGATTCTCTGCGGCCCGGGTGGTGCTGAAGCCGGCATCGCCGGGTACCGGTGTCATTGCCGGCGGCGGCGTGCGTGCTGTCGTTGAGGCAGCCGGTATCAGCGACATTCTCACGAAGTCGTTGGGCACTGACAACATCGTGAATGTTGTATATGCGACGTATGAGGGTCTCAAGGAGTTGAAGGACCCGCAAGAAGAAGCGCGCCGGCGCGGCCTTCCGCTGGAGCGCGTTCAGCCATTCTGGAGTTGAGTCGATGGCTAGGAAAAAACAGGCCGGCCGGCTGCGCATCACCTGGGTGAAAAGCGCCATTGGCCAGCCGAAGCGACAGAAGCAGACCATCCGTGCTCTGGGACTCCGGAAGTTGCACCAGACCGTGGAGCGACCGGATACCCCCGACGTTCGCGGCATGGTAGACAGCGTGGGCCACCTGGTTGAGGTCGAGGAAATTTCGATTTGAAGGTGATGTGATGAAACTGCATGAATTGAAGTCCCCTCCGGGAACAAAGAAGAAGCGCAAGCGTGTGGGGCGAGGCAATTCGGGACGAGGGGGAACCTACGCAGGACGCGGTCGCAAGGGCCAGGGTGCTCGCTCGGGCGGGAAGCGGCCGCCCTATTTCGAGGGTGGGCAATTACCGCTTGTGCGCCGCTTGCCGAACATACGTGGCTTCACAAACATCTGGCGGACGGAGTACACACCCATCAATGTGGATCAGCTTGAGGAGATCTTCGCTGCCGGCTCTACGATCTCGCCCACGACGCTGGCCATGGTCGGCTTGATCAAGCGGTCGGATGAGTTGGTAAAGGTCCTTGGCCGCGGTGACCTGAAGACACGGCTGACGGTACGGGCGCACGCGTTCTCGAAAAGCGCCCGGCAGAAGATTGAAGCTGCCGGCGGGACAGCAGAAATCATTGGCTAGATCAGTACCTGGGAGTCGTGATGGCGGTGGCAAGTCGTTGAGTTGCTGTAGACAGAGAGGATTATCGCGATGCTAGACGCACTGCGAAACGCATTCAAATTGCCGGACGTGCGCCGGAAGATCCTTTTTACGCTCGCCATGCTGGTCGTCTTTCGATTGGCAGCGCACGTCCCGGTGCCGGGCGTGGATCGGCAGGGACTGGTGCAACTGTTTGAGACGAACCAGTTGCTTGGTTTCTTGAACATGTTGTCCGGTGGGGCGATGAAGAACTTCTCCGTTGTCGCTATGGGCGTTTATCCCTACATCACCGCCTCCATCATCATGCAATTACTCGTGCCCCTTGTACCTCAGTTGGAGGAACTATCGAAGGAAGGTGAGCAGGGGCAGAAAAAGATCAACATGTACACTTACTACATGACAGTTCCG
>JBHHTZ010000086.1:0-10110 GCA_046753605.1 Anaerolineae bacterium | reverse complement strand
CCTGTACGGATACTACAGTAGCCAGTGATCAGTGATCAATAGCCAGTAATCAGTCGTTACGAACTGCGTTCACTATGAATGACGAAAATGGCTAGCACAGGCTATTTTCGGAGCAGTAATCTGTAAACGGGAACTGGAGACTGATCACTGATCACTGATCACTGATTACTGGTTACTGGCAGATGCAAGGAGTGACATGAAAGGGTTGATCCTCAGTGGGGGCAAAGGGACTCGCTTATACCCCCTCACGTATACCAGTGCGAAGCAGCTCATTCCGGTGGCAAACAAGCCCGTCCTGTTTCGGGTCATTGAGACGCTGCAGGATGTGGGCGTCACGGACATTGGCATCGTCGTCGGCGACACGGCTGAAGAGATCAAGCAAGCCGTGGGCCGGGGTGGTCGCTGGGGCGTGGAAATCACCTACATCCACCAGGCCGAACCCCTGGGCCTGGCCCATGCCGTGAAGATCTCCCAGGATTACCTGGCCGACGATCCGTTTGTGATGTTTCTGGGCGACAACGTCATCCAGGGGGGCATCGGCCCGGTGGTCGAGCAGTTTACCAATGGCGAGTGGAACAGCCAGATCGTGCTGACCCGCGTGGCCGAGCCGCAACACTTTGGCGTGGCCGAACTGGAGAACGGCGACATCGTGCGTCTGGTGGAGAAGCCCAAAGATCCACCCAGCGACCTGGCATTGGTGGGCATCTACATGTTCGACCACCACATCCACGAGGCCGTGAACGCCATCAAACCGTCGTGGCGCGGCGAACTGGAGATCACCGATGCGATTCAGTACCTCATCGATCAGGGGTATCGAGTGCGGCCCTACGTTCATCGCGGGTGGTGGATCGACACCGGCAAGATGGCCGACATGCTAGAGGCGAACCGCCTGGTGTTGGAGGAGATGGAGCCGCGCATCGACGGCTACGCTGATCGCGACTCGCGGCTGGACGGCAAGGTGACGATTGAGGAGGGGGCCGAGGTCATCAATAGCGTGATTCGCGGGCCGGCCATCATCGGCCAGCACACGCGGATTGTGAACGCCTACGTGGGACCTTTCACGTCCATCTACCATCACGTGGAGATCGAAGACAGCGAAATCGAGCACAGCATCGTCCTGGAGCATTCCAGAATCGCCGGCATTCCCCATCGCATTGAGGACAGCCTGATCGGGCGCAACGTGGAGATCACCCGCTCGCCCATCAAGCCCAAGGCGTACAAGCTGATGCTGGGGGACTACTCCAAAGTTGGAGTGCTTTGAGAAGTCAACGCGCCCGTCAGGGCACCGTGGCGCACGAAATGGCTAGTACTTCTCGGCGGAAATCCTTCGCCAGTTATCTGCTCAAAGGGGATCGTCAGATCCCCGTCTGGTACGCCGATTTCCCTGCCTGCAGTGGGCTTCTGCCAGGAATCTGCGGTCCCTGGCGAGCGTACAACTGGTGAAAGACTTACGCTGTCGTGTACTAGATGGCTAGATGGCTGGATGGCTGGATGGCTTGCACAGTAATGCCCATCCAGCCATCCAGCCATCTATTGTTACAGAAGGAGAGACCGACATCTCATGCGGAATCTGCTAATCACCGGCGGGGCCGGCTTCATCGGCTCCAACTTCACTCGCTACATGCTGGAGACATACCCCGATCTGAACGTCGTGGTCTACGACAAGCTGACGTATGCCGGCAACCTGGACAACCTCAAAGACGTGGCCGAGCGGTTCGCCGAGCGCTACGCCTTCATCCACGCTGACATCTGCGACGCGGACCAGGTGAACGCTGCCGTTGAGGCGCACGACATTGACACCATTGTGAACTTCGCGGCCGAAACTCACGTCGATCGATCCATCATGGCCCCTGATGCCTTCATCCGAACCGACGTCTATGGGACCTACACGTTGCTGGAGGCGGCCCGTAAGTTCGAGTTGCGCGTGCACCAGGTCGGAACGGATGAGGTGTATGGCTATGTGCCGGAAGGTCGCTCAAAGGAGACGGACCCGGCGGCCCCCCGCAGTCCCTACGCCGCCAGCAAGGCCGGCGCCGACATGCTGGTCAACGCCTACCACGTCACCTACGGCGTTCCAACCACGATTACGCGCGGTTCAAACAACATCGGGCCGTACCAGTACCCCGAAAAGGTGGTCCCCCTGTTCGTCACAAACGCCATCGACGACCTGCCCCTGCCGCTGTATGGCGATGGCCGGCAGATGCGGGACTACCAATATGTCCTGGACCACTGCGAGGCTATCGATCTGGTGCTACGCCGCGGCGAAATCGGCCAGGTGTACAACGTCGGTACCGGCCAGGAGATGCACAACATCGACATGGCGCAGTTGATTCTGGACACGCTGGGCAAGCCGTACAACCTGATTCAGCACGTGGAGGATCGTCCCGGCCACGACCGGCGGTATGCGCTGGATGTCAGCCGGCTCCAGGCCCTGGGCTGGAATTCGCGCCACACGCCGCAAGAGGCTATCGTGAAAACGGTGGCCTGGTACGTGGACAACGAGTGGTGGTGGCGCAAGATCAAGTCCGGCGAGTACCGGGCGTATTATCAGCGCCAGTATGGCAATCGGGCTGTTCTGCACGGCGTGGGTTCATCTGCTCAGGCTACTTCGCCTTGACATCTGGGGATCGAGCACTATAATTCCCTGCCGTACAATCTCACCTTTGATCTGTGGATATTCACTACTATGTCAATCAGCATACACCACAGATTGGGTCCACTCTTACAGTCGGGGTGAACTCTATCTGGTACAATCCTCGCAAACGTGAAAGGATACTGGGGTCATGAGGAGAGTCTGGTATGAGTGTTGAGGCTACCACTGTTGATCAGCAGGCGGCAGACGTCGCAGTCGAAGAAGGTGAAGGAGTTACACGACGTGAGTTCCTGAACTACGCCTGGTTGGCATCGCTGGGCATCTTCACGGCCGAACTTGCGGGAGTCAGCTACCTGTTCGCCATGCCCCGCTTCCGCGCCGGCGAGTTTGGCGGCGTGTTTCCACTGGGGCCGGCCAGCAAGCTGCCAGATACGACCGCTGCGCCCGACAAGAACAGCAAAGGGCGGTTCTGGCTGGTGCGTTCAGAGGAGGGCGTTTACGCACTTTACATTGTATGCACCCATCTGGGATGTCTGTTCCAGTGGCGTCCGACGGAAAACCGATTCATTTGCCCGTGTCATGGCTCCCAGTTCTCGCGGACCGGCCAATACCTGGCTGGGCCGGCGCCCCGGAACCTGGACAGCTTTGTCGTACGCGTCGTAGACGAGAATGGCAGAATGCTGGCTGAAACGGAGGCCGCCAGCGGTGAAGGCCCGGCCCCAACGGCGGTCCCAGATCCTAATGCACGGGTAATGGTCGATACGGGTGCCAAGTTGCTGGGCAAGCACAAATAAGGAGGTCGGGTATCGTGATTAATCTGGGCAGACTCCGTGATCTGCGCACAGAAGTCCAGTCCTACGTGGACCGCTTCACGTCGGTTGACTGGTGGCAGAATCAGGTTGTCGCCAAAGCAGAGGAGACAACCCGGGCCGTCCTGGCCGGCATTGGCCTCCGCGAACTGCGTGCTATCCTGCGCGGTGACGCAGCAACAGAGCGCCCGAACCCGCGTTACAAGGCGCACGTCAAGTCGTTCATCCTTCACATCCGCCCCAAGTACTATCAACGCGGCTCGACTTGGTTCACCCACACGTTCCGGCTGGGCTTTTTTAGCGCCTTTTTCTTCATCATTGAGACGATCACTGGCCTGATCCTGATGATCTTCTACGCACCTTCGCCAGATACGGCCTACGGCGATATGCTCAATATCCTGGGTAACGTGCCTTTCGGCCAGTTTATGCGGGACCTGCATCGGCTGGGGGCCGAGTTGATGGTGGCCGCCGTCGCCTTGCACATGCTGCGGGTGTACCTGACAGGGTCCTACAAACATCCTCGCCAGTTCACCTGGCTCACCGGCGTAGTCTTGCTGCTGGCAACCCTTCTGTTGAGCTTCAGCGGCTACCTTTTACCGTGGGATCAGTTGGCCTACTGGGCTGTGACCATTGGCACCAGCATGGCGGACGCGGCGCCGGTGGGAGGTGTACAGGCAAACCTGCTGTTGCGCGGCGCACCGGACATTGGCGCCGGCGGATTGTTACGCTTCTACCTGTTACATATCTTGCTGGTGCCGCTTGTCGCCATCGTCTTCATCAGCATTCACTACTACAAGGTCGCGCGAGAGCACAGCATTTCACTACCGGCTGCGGTCGAGGAAGGTGATCTCCCACCCGATGAGAAGAAACGTGCCGAACAGCGCATCGACCTGATCCCGGACCTTCTGACGCACGAGATATTCCTGACGGCATTAGGCCTCTTCATCATGTCGCTCCTAGTGACAACCGGGTACCATGCCCCGCTGGAGCACCACGCGAACCCACAGCGGACTCCCTTCCACACGAAAGCTCCCTGGTACTTCCTCTGGATTCAGGGGCTGCTGAAGCTGGGTGACAAAACGCTCATGGGTGTAATCTTGCCGACTGCGATTTTCGGCCTGCTGTTTGCTGTTCCGTACATCGACCGGAATCCGAGCCGGCTGGCAAAGAAGCGCCCCATTGCCGTCTTCCTGGGCCTAGTCTTTGTAGTCGTTCTGTTAATGCTAAGTTACATGGGTACGCCTGGCTGGGGTATTGCAGCGCCGCCGCAGGCGGAGATATTCCAGGCGTTCATCCCTGAGGAGGGGGTGGGTATCTTCGTGACCAGCCCCGGTCCGGTTCGGGAACTGGGCTACGACAATCTTCCCATCGGTGTATATGACGTCGATGAGTTTGTCGTACCCGACAACCCAACGCGCTTTGAGCAGATACTGGCGGACTTCAAAGCGCAGACTGTGGAAGCGTTCGGCGAAGGGACACAGGCTACAATGATCATCGAGCCGTGGCAACAGGACCTCAAGCGGGTTACGATGAAGATTGACTGGGATGACCCCAACAAGAAACCCGAGGGCACGGTCGCTGAACAGGCCGCCTTCATTCACCGTGAAGCCAAGCACGACTGACGCAGGAGAGACATCCCATGACACGTCTTGAGATTACGGCTGGACTGTTGCTGATCCTGGCGACCATGTTCATCATCCTCTTCGTCGGGGTCAATGACCTGGCGGTTGGGTTGGATGAGCGGACCCAGGCGCAGCACGCGCGATCCATCGAGAATGGGGCGGTGCTGTTCGAGGCTCGCTGTTCCCTCTGTCATGGAACGTATGGTGAGGGAAGAACCGGTCCCACGCTGAACACACCAGTTCTGTTTGACACCGGGCCGAACGGCCGCATTGCTCAGAAGGATTGGACGGGGTCTGTGGAAAGTTATATCAAGAGTGCGATCTCTGCCGGCCGGCCCGGCACGGTGATGCAGCCGTGGAGCGAGAAGATCGGCGGCCCCTTGCGCGATGATGAAATCCAGAGCCTGGCGAACTTCATCTTGAATTGGGAGCCGACCGCCGGCCAGTTGCCGGAGGGCGTTGTGAAAGCCGAAGAGGCGCCCATCCCCGAATCCCAGTTGGTCACAGTGGGTGGAGAGCTGTTTAAGTCTGAGGGTTGTACCAGTTGCCATGCCATTGAGGGTGTCTCTCAAGGTCAGGTCGGTCCCCAACTCACCCATATCGGCAGCGTGGCAGTGGAGCGCGCTGCCGAGGCCGGCGTTGAGAGCGCCGAGGTCTACATCCGCCAGTCGATTGTTGATCCCAATGCGTACATCGCGCCGGCGTGTCCCCAGGGTCCCTGTCCATCTGGCGTGATGCCCCAATCCTTCGGCCAGGTCCTCTCCCAAGAGCGAATCAAAGCCCTTGTAACGTACTTGCTCGACCAGAAGTAGCCGGTCTCGCGCGATTACTCTGACACCGCACGAATAGAGGCCCCGGAAACTTCCGGGGCCTCTATTTGCAGGTTGTCGGCCTAGCGCAGAACCAGAGTTGACTCGGGCACTCTTGGTGCGGACCCCGACCATCCTGTCGGGCAGGTTGGGTAGTTGCTAGTCTCTTCGGAATCGATAGCCAAACCCGCGCTCGGTCAGAATGTACTTGGGTCGGCTGGGGTCGTCCTCCAGCTTCTGTCGCAGATACCAGATGTACCGTTTAACGTAGCCGGTGTCGTCCACATACTCCGGCCCCCAGACATCGCTCAGCAACTGCTCGTGAGACAGCACCCGGCCGGCGTTCTCGACGAGCGTAGCCAGAAGGCGGTACTCGGTCGGTGTCAGGTCGAGAACCTCGCCGTCCTTGGTGACACGCCGGTTTTCCAGATCGATGACCAGGTCTTCCACGCGATAGATGGCCGGCCTGCGGCGCGTCGGTCGTTGGTGCGTGCGATGGAGTACGGCCGCCACACGCGCGGTGAGTTCGGCAAAGCCAAAAGGCTTGGTGACATAGTCATCGACGCCGTGCTCAAACCCCTTGATCTTGTCGGCCTCCTCGTCCTTGGCAGTGAGCATGATGATGGGCACCTGAGACATTTCGCGAATCCGCCGGCAGGTCTCCCAGCCATCCATGTGGGGCATCATTACGTCCAGGACAATGAGGTCGGGGCGCTCCTCATACATCGTTTGCAAGCCACTCAGTCCATTCGTGGCAGTAATCACCTGGTAGCCAGCTTTGCCCAGACTCTGCCGCAACAGATTCAGCAAGGTGGCATCGTCGTCGATGACGAGAATCTTGTCAGCCGTTGCCATCGTCAACAGTCCTTTCTACTGCTGCCGCGAATCCGCGGGCGAAACGATCGGTGTTTGCGAGGGGCAAGGTAAAGCTGAACGTAGAACCCTTACCCAGCCGGCTATCGACCCAGATGTCACCGCCGTGGGCTTCGATGAACCGTTTGGAGATGTAGAGACCGAGCCCATGCCCGTAGGTGGTTCGCGCATCTCCCCGGTCTACACGATGGAACTTTTCGAATATCTTGTCGAGTTCCTTGGCCGGAATTCCGACGCCCGGATCACTGACAGAGATGATGAGTCGGCCATCGCTTTCGCGCGCTGAAAGCTCAATCACGCCGCCGTCCGGGGAATACTTGACAGCGTTGTCTATCAAATTAGCCAGAATCTCTTCCAGGCGATCTGGGTCTGCCTGAACGATCGGTAGGGGACCAGGGGGTAAGCGGAATTCATGCGTAACATCACTCCGGGTCAGATGCTCGACCACCTTTTCCATGAGAGGTTTGACATCGACGGCCTGTGGGTGAATTTCCAACTTGCGGGCCTCAATCCGACTCACGTTCAAAATACCCTGAACCAATCGTGTGAGCCGGGTACTTTGCTCACCGATGATCCGCAGCATTGTCCGCTGCGATTGTGACTCCAGATCCCCATCAGCCAACATCAGTTCGATGGAGCCGTTAATGTTGGTAAGCGGAGCGCGCAGCTCGTGGGAGACCATCGACACAAAATCTGACTTCAGTTGGTCAAGTTCCTTGAGTTCCTCATTCGCGGCTTGAAGAGCCTCATTCCGCATCCGCAACTCTTCGTAGGCCTGTGCCAGCTCTTCGGTTCGCTTCGCAACGCGCTGTTCCAGCTCGCGGTTAAGTTGCCTTATCCTGGCTTCGGCCTTTTCTTTCTCTCGCAGTTGGCCGATTACCCAATTCAGGGTGAAGAAGGTAACGATTGGTCCAATGAAGCCATACACCGCAATGCCGGAGAGAAACCGGTAGATAGCCGGCCACTCCTCAGCAGCTCGATTCTCGATGCCCTGATGCACAACCACCACCAGGAAGATCAACAACGGGAGCAACCACCGCAAAGTGGACAAACGGTGGATCAACGGGAGACGGTCGTTCGGCTCCCCACGCCGGCGAGTTTGCTGCCCCAGTTTTCGTTTCAATGCAGAGTCGGCCTTGGCCATCGGCGGTTCCTCCAGCGTACAATTATAGCAGTAAACGAAGGGCGGGACAAAAAGACACTTGCGTTTCGCCGCCATTGATGGTAAACTAAGTAACCGATGTTGGCTTCAGAGGAAGGAGGTCGAATGGCTACTCAGGCGCTTTACCGCCGCTGGCGGCCGCAGACGTTCGAAGATGTGATCGGGCAAGATCACGTAACTCAGACGTTGCGCAACGCCCTGGTGACGGAACGAGTGGCCCACGCGTACCTCTTCACTGGCCCGCGCGGTACGGGCAAGACCACCGTGGCGCGCATTCTGGCAAAAGCCGCCAACTGCCTGGCTCCGCTGAACGAACGACCGTGCAATGAATGTCGTATCTGCCGCGCTATGAGCGACGGGTCACATCTGGACCTCATCGAGATTGATGCTGCCTCCAACACCGGTGTGGATGACGTGCGCGACCTGCGGGACAAGATCAACTTCTCCCCCAACGAAGCGCGGCAGAAGGTCTACGTCATCGATGAAGTCCACATGCTGTCCAACGCAGCCTTCAACGCCTTGCTCAAGACGCTGGAAGAGCCGCCGGCCCACGCCCTGTTCGTGCTGGCAACCACCGAACCGCACAAGATCCCGGAGACCAT
The DNA here is from genome assembly GCA_046753605.1 of Anaerolineae bacterium. GTDB lineage: Bacteria > Chloroflexota > Anaerolineae > Epilineales > JAANWY01 > JBHHTZ01. The sequence goes on along the minus strand of JBHHTZ010000086.1, from coordinate 1,640 downwards.
CAAGTCCCGCTGCCAGCGCTTCGATTTCCATCGCGTTGGCTTGCAGGCCATCATCGGGAAACTGGAGCGAATATGCGAGGCCGAAGGTGTAGCTGTCGAGCCGGCGGCCCTCGAAGCCATCGCCCGGGCCGCCACCGGCAGCCTGCGAGATTCAGAGAGCCTCCTGGACCAACTATTCGCCTTCGCCGAGGACACCATCACGCTCCAACAAGTTCAAACGCTGCTGGGCTCGGTCTCCGGCGAAGCCGTGGCGACGCTGGTAGACCACCTGATCGACGGCGGCACGTCGGATGGGCTGGCGCTGATCAACCAAACAGTGGATGCCGGCGCCGATCCGCGACAATTCACGCGCCAGTTGCTGGAGTATCTGAGAAATCTCTTGCTGCTACAGGCAAGCGACCCCAGTCTGGTTAACGCGACCGACGTCGCCCGGCAGCGGATGCAGGCCCAGGTCGAGCGCCTGCCAGGGCGACGGTTGCTCAAAATCATCCGCTGCTTTGCCGAGGCCGACTTCAACCTGAAAATCGGCGCGCAGCCGCAGTTGCCGCTGGAGTTGGCCTTCGTCGAGATGGCGCTGGATGTAGGGGGCGCGGCAGCTCCTGCGACTCAATCGACGCCGGCAGTGCGTGAAGCTTCGCCCCGAATGCAACGTGCGAAGACCCCAGAGCAGGCTGACCGAGTTGTGCCTGCGTCGGCCGCTGAGGGGCCTGGCGCACCGTCAGGTGAGCCGGCGCCCCAGGGCGGGTCAGCTCATCCATCACCTGCGCCAGGCGATACGGCATCGCGCGGCGAAACCCGAAGCAGCGCGGAGGCCCCCGCGCCACCAGCCGCAGCCGCTGTGCAGCCGGCCTCCCGAACAACAGACACGGACGCAGAGCCGGGGATCGGAAGCGATGCAGGCAGTGGTGGGCCGGCTTTGGCTGGAAGCAGCGAAAGCATAGACGTCACGACCGTCAGAAACAACTGGGAAGAACTACTGACTGCAATTCGCCCCCACAGTCGGATGGTGGAAGCGTTGCTCAAGGACTGCAAGCCCATTGCCGTCGAGGGTGATGTCCTGACCCTGGGCTTCTTCTACCCCTTCCATCGACAACGGGTCGAAGAGCCAAAGTGCAAATCACTGGTAACGGCAATGTTGGAAAGAGTGCTGGGCGCCAAAGTCCGTGTGCAGTGCGTGATGATTGACAAGAGCGCAGCCGCGCAGGAGGTCCAGAAACGGCGACCGAAAGACAAGTATCAGCAGGCCGCCGAGGACCCTGTGATCCAGGCGGCCGTTGAGAAGTTTGGCGCCCGAATTGCGGGAATCGAGAGTCGCCCACTGGCGGCAGATGACGAGAGGGAGTAAAGAATATGGCAAGACGACGTGGTGGACTCGGTGGCGGACAGCAACAGATGATGAAGCAGCTTCAGAAGCTGCAAGAAGAAATGCTCAAGGCCCAGGAAGAGCTGGGTGGGGAAACCGTCGAGGTGACCGTCGGTGGTGGCGTTGTCAAGGTAGTGATGACAGGACACCAGAAGCTTCAGGCGGTCGAGATTGATCCCGATGTGCTGGACCCCGACGACGTTGAGATGCTCCAGGACTTAGTCGTCGCAGCCGTCAACGAGGCTGTAGACAAGTCGCAGCAAATGGCAAGCGACCG
>JBHHTZ010000085.1:0-10120 GCA_046753605.1 Anaerolineae bacterium | reverse complement strand
CGGAGTAGAGTGTATGTGGCAGATGGCCACAGCCACGGCATCAGCGGCGTCGTCGGGGCGAGGTATTTCGTCAATGCCCAACAAGACCCGGACCATCTGCTGGACCTGATCCTTGGACGCATTGCCGTAGCCCACAACGGCCTGTTTGATCTCCCTGGGCTTGTATTCGTGTACCGGCAGGCCGGCCTCCGCCGCAGCCAGAATCGCTACCCCGCGCGCCTGGCCCACTGACAACGCCGTGGTCACGTTGCGGCTGAAGAACAGCTCTTCCACCGCCGCCTCGTCCGGCCGGTGTTCAGCTATGACGCTGGTCAGATCATGGTACAGTTGCTTCAGACGCTGGGCCATGGGCTGCCCGGACGGGGTGCGAATCACGCCATAGTCCACAAGCTCCGCCTGCCGGCCACCGATCTCCCTCACAAGCCCGTAGCCCGTGATAGCCGTACCCGGATCAATGCCCAACACCAGCATGGTTGTAGGGTGTCAATCGGCGACGAATGCTACGCCGCTTCCTCGAACTGGGCGACCAGCTCGTCTGAGATGTTCAGGTTAGAAACGACCTGCTGGACATCGTCCAGGTCTTCCAGGGCCTCCATCAGGCGCAGCGTTTTCAGAGCTTGCTCCTCATCCAGTTCGAGCGGCGTCTTGGGCACCAATGTCAGTTCGGCATCGGTTATGCTGGCCCCGTTGCGCTCCAACTCGTTTTTTACCGCCTCCAGGTCCGCCGGCACGGTGTAGACCGACACCAGGCCCTCATCAATCTCGAAGTCATCCGCGCCGGCATCGATGGCCAGGAGCGCCAGCTCCTCGGGGTCCGAACCGTCCGTCTGTACCACAATCCGCCCCTTGCGGTCGAACTGCCACATCACGCTTCCGGTCGCACCCAGACTGCCGCCCTGCCGGTTGAACACCTTCCGAAGTTCCGCAACCGTTCGGTTTCGGTTGTCCGTGACCACCTGAATCAGCAGCGCGATGCCGTGTGGCGCGTAGGCCTCATACGTGATGTCTTCAAACTGAACACCCTCGATTTCGCCCGTTCCACGCTTGATAGCCCGCTCAATGGTGTCATTGGGCATATTGGCCGCTTTGGCCCGATCAATCGCCAGGCGCAGTCTGAAGTTGAATTGGGGGTCGTCGCCCCCACTCCGGGCCGCCACGGTAATCTCCCGCGCCAGCGTGGTAAAGACCTTCCCCCGCTTGGCGTCCTGAGCAGCCTTTCTGTGTTTGATGTTTGCCCATTTCGAATGGCCGGACATGACCTCACCTCTCTACATACTGTTCTCTCACTAAGCGGTCATGAGAATCTGTTTCATGAAAAGTATAGCATGAGAAGCACGGACTGACAATGAGCTGCCGCTGATTCCTGCGCCGGCTTCCCCCTCGTGCCGACGCAACTCGTGGCTCTTTGAACGGGCGCATCTAAAAGTTGGGGGACTCTGAGATTTCCAAAGAGGGCCGGGAGGCCGGTTTGATTTCTGGACACTTTTGCCCCAGGGTCCCCCTGAGCCGCTCGCTGGTTTCGATACGCTTCGCTACCCTTCGGCAGGCTCAGGACGGCGCTCAACCGACGCTCGCTCCTCAACTTCTGAATGCGCCCTCTTTGAACCGTTCTACCGAGGGCTGTAGATCAGCCGGACTTATCCTCGCAGAAACCCGATGCCGGCAACGACAAAATAGACCGCAAACAGGATGAGAAACGCGCCGCAAACCGTCAGCACGGCACGGAATACGCCATCGCTCACAACCTGCCGGCCCGACCGCGCCAGTCCTGCCAGCAAACTGTTCCACCCGAAATCCAGGCTGATGTGACTGAGGTAGAACACGCCCAGCCCGATCAGGCCGTACTCCAGGAACCCCAGCATGTTGGCCGATCCCACCGTGGCCCACCACAGCAGCCAGAACGGGTTGGACACGCTCAACAGCACGCCGGCCGACATCAGACCCCAGCGCTGATCAGCCTGGGCCGGGTCGTCCCTGCCCGCAGCTTCGATGTCCAGCGACAACCGGGCCTCGCGAGCCCCCCGGATGATGTCCAACCCCATCCAGGCCAGCACGAGGCCGCCCAGCAGCCCAATCAGGCCGGCCACCATCGCCTGCTGGAGCACTCGGCTCAACCCGAGCGCCAGCGCCCCCACCATCACCATCTCTGTCACGGCGTGCCCCACGCTGATCAGCGGGCCGGCGCGGTACCCCTGCCGGGCGCCCTCGCTCACGGCCATGGCCGAGAGCGGTCCAGGCGACATCACGCCAGACAGGCTGATCAGACCCCAGGGGATTGTGAGAGCGATGAGATGCGCAATCATCGTCAGTCTAAATCATCGTACTCTTCGGCGGCGAGCACTTCCCGGCCAAGCCCCCCGCCCTCGTCTGGCCCAACGATTCCCATCTCCTCCAGTTCGTCAATGAGGCGCGCCGCACGGGGATAGCCGATGTGCAGCCGGCGCTGGAGGAACGAGGTCGATACCCGCTCGTGCTGGCGGACCAGTTCCACAGCCTCATCCAGCAATTCGTCAGTCTCTTCGTCCAAACTTTCGACGATGCCGGCCCACGGGGCCAACGATGCGCTGCTGACCGTCTCCCAGCCGGTTCCGCGCCAGAAAGCCGTCAGCTTGTTGATCTCCCGGTCCGACACATAGCTCCCCTGAAGCCGGCGCGGTGAACTTGCATCCGGCGGCAGGAACAACATGTCGCCCCCACCCAGGAGCTTCTCCGCACCGACCGTGTCCAGCACCACGCGGGAATCGGTGCCACTGGTTACGGCAAAGGAGATTCGAGCCGGGAAATTCGCCTTGATCAAACCTGTCACAACATCAACCGATGGCCGCTGGGTCGCGATGATCAGGTGAATACCCGTCGCTCGAGCCATCTGAGCCAGCCGGCAAACCAGGTGTTCGACCTCGTCCGGCGCTGCCATCATCAGGTCGGCCAGCTCGTCCACGATCACCACCACGTAGGGCAGCACCTCACCATCCTTGCGCCGAGCAACCTTCTTGTTGTAGGTTCCGATGTTGCGCGTACGCGCCTCGGCAAACAACTTGTAGCGTCGATCCATCTCGCGTTGAGCCCACCGCAGCGATCCAACGACCTCTTCGGTCTCGACCACCACGGGCGCCAGAAGATGCGGGATGCCGTTGTAGTTGGTCAACTCGACGCGCTTCGGGTCAACGAGTATGAGCTTGAGGTCGCGCGGTGTGTTTTGCAGCAAGAAAGCTGCGATGATTGCGTTTATGCAGACGCTCTTGCCGGAACCGGTCGCGCCGGCAATCAACAAGTGGGGCATCCGGGTGAGATCGGTGGCTGCGGCTTCGCCGGCCACGTCCCGTCCCAACGCCAGAGCCAGCTTCGACTTGCGATGGACACGCTGAAACTCCTCGGACTCCATGACGCCTCGGAGCGCGACGACGGAAATATCGGAATTGGGAACCTCAATGCCGACAATCGATTGACCCGGCACCGGCGCCTCAATCCGCACCGGAGCGGCGGCCAGCGCCAGGGCCAGATCGTCCGACAGTCGTGTGATCTCGTTGACGCGGATCTTGCGCCTCTTGCCGGCTCGCTCCACATAGCCCGGTTCCACACCGAACTGGGTGATGGTCGGTCCCTGGTTGACCGACACGACTTTCACCGGCACGCCGAAAGCCATCAGGGTCTCTTCGATGATGCGCACCCTCTGGCGGAGTTCCACTTCCTGAAACCTCTGCGGCGAGGCGGGGTCCAGCAACTCCAGCGGGGGCAGTTCGGTCTCCACGGTGATCCTGGGAGTCCGCTGTGTTGAGGGAGATGTAGTGTCCCGAACTTGCCGAGGGGAGGTTGTAGTCCTGGGAGGTGGCCGGCGTGCGGCTGTGCGCTTCGGAACGGGCTGAGGTTCGGGAGTCACGACAGGCTCGACCGATTCTCTGGCCTCATCCACACGCTGGGCCAGGCCGGCCATGGCTGCCGCCACTCGGGCGGTGGCGTCATGCACCGAAACGCCCAACGCCCACACAGCACCAATCAAGCCCAATGCGATCATCAGTAACACCGCGCCAGAGTTGCCGATGGCATCTGCGAGGGGCTGACTGATGGCCCAACCAACCAGCCCGCCGCCGCGACCGGCCTGCGCTGTGGTCAGGGGATTGGCGCCGCCGGCTGCCAGGTGAAGGAGCGCCAGCAAAGCGGCAAGGGCGATCTCAAACCCGATCACCCGCAGCCACGGGATTTGCCACTCCCCCGCGCGATGACGCACCAGGAGTGCCATGCCGGCAACGATCACCAGGCCGGCCACAGCCGGCGCGCCCCATCCAAAGACACGCCACAACTGCGCAGCCCACCAGTCACTCAGCGCGCCGTGGGTGACAGACAAAAGGCTCAGCAACGTCACGCCACCAAGCGCCGCCAGTATGACGCCCAACACGTCTCGCTGCATGGCGTCATCCAGATTGAACGAAGCCTCAAGCCGGCGTCTGGATGCTCTACGTGCCATCGTTTCTCTCTCTTGTGATGAATCCGGGCAGGGAAACGGGTGCGTTGGCCCGTTACCTTGCGAAGCGACTACGCTCGAGGCAGCCTATCCGAGCGCTCGATATGTCCAGGTGGGGCATCCCCAAGCACGAAAATGCTGAATGGCTAGATGGCTTGTTGGCTTGTAGAGTACCGAGCCATCCAGCAATCTAGCCATCTAGCCAAAGTTTGTTAGATGGCTAGATTGCTTGATCGTCAGACAGTTGCTTCTCTCTTCGCCATCTAGCCATCCAGCCATCTCCCCTAGAATCCTCGATGATCTTTTCGACGCTGCCGCGCCAGCTTCCGCGCAGCGCGTTTCTTGGCTTTCCGACGCAGTTCGCTCTTGGATATGAACCAGCGCTTCTTGCGATAAGTGCTCAGAATCCGACTCTCCGCGACTTGCTTGCGGAAGCGCTTAAGCAACTCCTCCTGCGATTCGCCGGGGCGAAGTTCGACACTTGCCATCCATAATCAACTCCTTTCCAGGCCGAAGATAAGTTAAGGCGAGAATTGGCCGGTTCCCGCCGTTTCGATCACATCGCGGTCGTATCAGATCTGCCGCAAACTCAACCCCAACCGGTGGCCGACGGGATCAATGTTGAGAACGCGTGCTGAAACCTGATCCCCCTCCTGCACCACGTTGCGTGCATGAAGAAATTGGCCTTCTGCCAACTCAGAAATGTGGATCAGCCCCTCAACCCCTTCGGGGACTCGGGCGAAGGCGCCGAACTCCACGACATTGGTGATGACGACGTCAACAGCATCACCCACGTCATAGTGCTGTTCGACGAGTATCCACGGATCTGGCTGGAGTTGTTTGAGACTCAACGCGATGCGGCGCTGGTTGGGGTCCACCTTGAGCACGCAGACCTCAACTTCCTGACCAACGTCCAGTATATCGCTCGGATGCCCGACGCGGTCCCAGGATAGCTCCGAGATGTGAATCAAGCCATCGATGCCGCCAAGATCAATGAATGCGCCAAACTCACACAGGCTGCGCACGTCACCCCGGACCACCTGACCAGGCTCCAAAGAGTCCAGTCGAGCACTGACTTCATCATCCGACCAGGCCGTGGCGCGCTCGGAGCAAATAATGCGGTTGCGGCTTCGGTCCAACTCGATCAGCTTGACCTGAAGTTCTCGGCCAACCATGGCTTCCAGTTCACCACGAAGCCCCTCTGTTCCAAGACACTCCGGTACGTCAGCCAGTTGGGAGGCCGGCACGAACCCGATACACCCTCCAAGCCGAACCAACAGGCCGCCTCTGTTGCAACCTATAGCACGAGCCAGGGTGGCCTCGCGGTTCTCATACAAGTCGTTCAGCCAACCCCACTCGTCGTCGCGTGCGTCCGCAGGCCGGCCGTCCGGTGATTCGGACTGTGATCGCCGGCCCATCTCATGCTCCGGATCGGCAACTGCCCCTTCCCCCAGAACTACGGCCTCGCCCCATCCGTCACTCGGGTGTACTTCCGGGGCCGGCGGCGCCTGCTCTTCCTGATGCAACAGAGCCTGCCAATATCCCTCATCCAGCGGAGCCTCCCACGGGTATTTCTGAACATCAGCGGTCATGCTCTTCAATCCCCCTTGCAACTCAACACTACACTCCTATGACACACCTCAATTGACGTCTGACCTCAGCCTCACCTCCTCCAGACCAACAACAAAATCTCGGCCCTCTCCCCGTCCGACGGTGACAACCCGGGGCAAAGCCGAGATTGTGAACTGGCTGTCCTGACGCCTGTGATCCCTGGCAAACGTGTCGTCGAGACTCTTCTGCAACTCCGATTGTATTACGACCACCAAGCCAATATTCAACGCCAAGACAAACGAACTCACTTGCGCCACCGACTGGCTACCACCGCCCGCCGGCGACGTGTCAACTCGCAGCGCGAGACGGGGCGATTCCTACCACCACGACAGAGGTATTATAGGGCACTTAGCGGGCATTGTCAAGAGCTTGCCGGCCCGGAGTTCGTTCGACGACGCCTCAGCCAGGTTGCAGCCCTCGAAGCAGAGCGTCAAGCCCCAGGACGTAGCTGTACCACCCGAAGCCGGCCACCTTCCCCGCGCACACCGGCGCGATGACCGACCGGCGTCGAAACTCCTCGCGGGCGTCCACGTTGGACAGATGCACCTCCACCGTCGGCAGCCCCACAGCAGCGATGGCATCCCGCAAGGCGAAACTGGTGTGGGTGTACGCTCCAGGGTTGAAGACAATCCCCTCGGCCCAGTGGCGGGCGTCGTGAATGGCGTCGATCAACGCGCCTTCGCTGTTGCATTGGATACATCGGACTTCGACGCCGCGTTCGGCAGCCGTGTCCTGTAGCCGGCGATTGATCTCCTCCAGGGTCTGTGCCCCGTAGACCTCTGGCTCGCGAGTGCCCAGCAGGTTAAGATTGGGGCCGTGCAGAATCAACACTTTGTGGCTCACTGGTCTCCCTCAGTACAGTCATGATGATGTCTTGCGGCACATCCGCCGTGACGATCACATCCCCGATGGCGCGGGGAAGCACGTAGCGACGGGTGCCGGCCTTCCGTTTCTTGTCCGTCCCCATGACGTCCCAGATGCTTTCCGGCGATGCCTTGCCATGTCGGACCGGCAGTCCGTGCCGCCTCAGCGTGCCGGCGACGCGGGCTTCGAGTTCCGGATCAGCCATTCCAAGGGCGACGGCCACCCGCGCGGCGATGACCGTGCCGATGCTGACCGCGAAGCCATGCGGCATCCGGTATTCGTTCAACACCTCAACGGCGTGCCCGAAGGTATGCCCCAGGTTGAGGACCGCCCGCCGGCCCTCCTCAAACGGGTCCTCCTGCACCACGCCCCGCTTCACCTCAATGGCGCGATGAATGACCCACGGCGACGGCTCGCGCCTGCTGCGCTCCAGGTGCTCAAACAGCGCCGGATCACCGATGATGCCGGCCTTGATCACTTCGGCCAGGCCGGCACGGATTTCTTGCTCTGGCAAGGTGGCCAGCGTGCCCACATCGGCCACGATCAGGGCCGGCTGCTTGAACGCGCCCACCAGGTTCTTCCCCTGCGGCAGATCGACGCCCACTTTACCCCCCACGCTTGAGTCCACCATGGCCAGCAGCGTGGTCGGGACCTGGACCAGCGGCACACCGCGCAAGAACGTCGCTGCGACGAAGCCGGCGGTGTCCCCTACCACGCCACCGCCCAACGCCACCACCGGATTCCCTCGCTCCAACCTCGCCTCGACCAGAGTGCCATACAGATTACGCACGGTGTCCAGGTTCTTGTGTTCCTCGCCGGCGGGGAAGGTGACGGCGGTGGGGGCAAAGCCGGCATCGCGCAGGCTCTGGGCCACCCGCTCGGCGTACAGGCCGGCCACCGTCTCGTCGCTGATGATGGCCACTTTGCCGGAAAGCTCGCGTTCAGCCATCAGCCGGCCGAGATTGTCCAAAATCCCCCCGCCGAGTGCGATGTCGTAGCTGTCCGCCGGCGTTTGAACGGCAATGATCTCCATGATAGTTGTCCGTTTCTGTTTGTCAACCCAGCAAGCAATTCATTCGTCGGATGGCTCACCCTGTACGTCCCGTTGCCGGCCCATATCCAAATCGCCACGGCACGTTGTCCATAGGCAGGTCATCCAGCCGGCTGCGCCGTAGGGCCTCGAAACGGGGGCGCAGCTCCACCAGACTGTCGCCGCCCAGCTTCTCCAGCAGCGCATCCGCCAGCACGAAGGCCACCATCGCCTCGCCCACGACGACGGCGCGGGGGACTGCGCAGTAGTCGGAGCGCTCGTAGGCGGTCGTGGCCGGCTCGCCCGTGGCCAGGTCCACAGATCGCAAGGGGTTCAACGTCGTCGAAATCGGCTTCATCGCTGCCCGAACAACGATCGGCTGCCCCGTGGTGATCCCGCCTTCCAACCCACCGGCCCGATTCGTCCGCCGCACCAGGTTGCCATGTTCGTTGAAGATTTCGTCGTGAACCTCGGTTCCGCGCTGGCGGGCATTCTCAAACGCCGGCCCAATCTCCACCCCCTTCATCGCCTGGATGCTGAGCACCGCCTGGGCCAGCCGGCCTGTCAGCCGGCGATCCCAGTGCACGTGGCTGCCCAGGCCCGGCGGCGCCCCCGTTGCCACCACCTCGAAGACGCCACCCAGCGTGTCCTTCTGCCGGGCCACCTGGCGAATGCGGGCGATCATCGCCGCGCTGTCCTCAGGAATCGGGCAGCGGACCTCGGAGGTCTCGGCGGCTGCCCAGCGATCCTCGTAGCTCATTCCTGGTGGGATCATCGCCTCGACATCCCCGATTTCGGTGACGTAACCCCCAACCCGAATGTCGAACTCCGCCAGGAGTCGTTTGCACGCCGCGCCGACCGCTACCCGGCAGGCTGTCTCGCGGGCACTGGCCCGCTCCAGGGACAGCCGCAACTCGCGATAGCCGTACTTGATGGCGCCGGTCAGATCGGCGTGGCCAGGGCGCGGCACGGTCATGGGGGGGATGTCCCTCTCGGCCCAGTTGGCCCAGTCCTTGTTTTGGATGCGCATGGCAATGGGGCCGCCGGTGGTGAGACCGTTCATCACGCCGCCGGAGAACTCCACGCGATCGCTCTCGATTTTCATGCGCCCCCCGCTGCCAAAGCCTATCTGCCGGCGGACCAAATCGGGATTCACGTCTTCTTCGGACAGCGGAAGGCCGGCCGGCATTCCCTCCAGGATGGCCGTGAGGTACGGCCCGTGGGACTCGCCGGCGGTCAGAAAGCGCAATCGGTTTATCATCAATCTATGCCATCCTCTCAGCGTGCAGTTGTCCAATCTGCGAACATGTGGTATGATTTACATGCGGTAAAATCCGTTGGGAAACAGGCCGAGAGACCGGAAAATTCCTCCCCCAACGAATCTTGCCGCACCCGGCAAAATCTGATAGATCGTCGATAGGAGTTGGAACTTGCCCGTCATCAGCGTCCCGCGAACACTGCGCCAGCAGCTTGGCGACCAGGCAGCCGACGAATTAATCGATCTGCTCAATCGCGCCACCGAGGAAACCAAGCGCGATGTCCTCGTCCTGGCTGAAGAAAGGTACGAACGGCGGCTCAGCGAGGAGATCGCGAAGGTCAATCAACACACGACTGACGTCAAAGGCGACCTCAGTCAGCAGACCGCCGACGTGAGATCCGATCTCAGTCAGCAGACCGCCGACGTGAGATCCGATCTCAGTCAGCAGATCGCCGACGTGAGATCCGATCTCAGTCAGCAGATCGCCGACGTCGAAATCCGACTCAACGAGCGCATTTCCGAGCTTAAGGTTGAGATGGCTAGCACCGGGGCCGAGCTAACGCGTTGGATGTTCGTCTTCTGGGTAGGGCAACTGGCAGTCATTTTGGGCGTCCTCTTCGCATTCTTCAGATGATGCCGGCCTCCAACAAGAACACAGCCGCTACCCCCAGGCCTGGCGGCCCTCTCCTCACCTCGTGTTAAAACTGACGCCCTTCGTCATAACCCTAACGCCACCAGCGCCGCCCGTCGCATCACACCAACGGGTGGTGTCCGGCCGGTCCACAGCCTGAACGCCTCCACGCCCTGGCCGATCAGCATGTCCAGGCCACTGACGACTCGAGCGCCGGCACGCTGCGCCTGTCGCAGGAGCCGGGTTTCCTGTGGGTTGTACACCATG
>JBHHTZ010000084.1:0-10207 GCA_046753605.1 Anaerolineae bacterium | reverse complement strand
TGAGGAATCCCTGCTACCTTGCAAGAAAGGACGGGACTCGTTGGTAAGTGAATCGCCATCCTCGAAGAGAAGATTGGCTTCTTCCCCAGCGGAATCCGCCTTTTTACGTACGGTCTCAGGGATTCCTCACTCCGCTGGCGCTCCGTTCGGAATGACATATGAGCGGGCGCCGGCTGAGATGCAACGCGCTATTACCAGATTGTTCTCTCAAGGTTCATAAGTCGTCACTACGGGGCTGTCATGATGTTTCGTGAGCGTAGTAACGACTTCAGTCGTTTCGCCGGCTCTCTATTGCTGGTGCTCCTGATCGCCGGCGTCCTGCGCCTGGGCTGGCCGGACCTGGTGCAATTCAACCTCGACGAAGTCAAGCATCTGGACCGCAGCCTGGCTGTCTTGAGCGAAGGGAAGCCGGCTCTGGTCGGGTCTCCGTCATCGGTCGGGCCGGCCAAACCGCCGCTCATGGTCTATCTTCTGATCCCTCCCCTGCTCGTCTCCCGCGACCCGGTTGTCGCCACCGGCTTCGTTGCCTTGCTGAACGTCGCGGCGGTGATCGGTTGCTTCTGGCTGACATGGGAGTACTTCGGGCCGGTGGCCGGCCTGGTTGCCGGCCTGCTCTTCGCTGCCAGCCCCTGGGCGGTCCTCTTCTCACGCAAGATCTTCACCGCCGATCTGATCTCGCCCTTTACCGTGCTACTTTTCATTTCGCTCTTCGCCGCTTTCGTCCGGCGGAAGCAGCGTCACCTCGTCCTGGCCCTCATCTGGCTGGCCTGTCTGCTTCAGATCACCTTCTCCACGCTGCCACTGGCTGTGCTGCTGGTTCTACTCCTGGCGCTCTACCGCGAGCGGGTTCGACCGCGGTTCCTTGCCGGCGGCATCATTGCCGGCGGGCTTCTTTTCGCCCCGTATCTCTACTACGAACTGACCCACGGCTTCGCCAATCTGCGCGGCTTGCTGCAAGCCTCCGCCGGCCCCAGCCGGTTCGACTCTCTGGCCGTCCAATTCGCGTTGAGCCTGGTGTCGGGGGACAACCTGCATGCCCTGGCCGGCCAATCCGCCACGACGTTCATCAACCAGCGGCCGGCGCTCACGTGGCTGGACCAGTTGGAAATGCTGCTCTTCCTGGGGGGGACGGCCTATCTCCTGCTCGTGGTAGCCGGCAACGCCTTCGCACGTCGCGGCAACCCTCATCATCCCCTGAAAGACACCACTCCCCATGTTCTGCTGTTGGGCTGGATTCTGGTGCCCGTTCTCTTCAATCTGCGGCATTCTGTTGATCTATATCCGCACTATTTCACGCTTTTGTATCCTGCTCCCTACATCGTGATTGGCATTTTGGCTGCGCGTGTGACACGGTTGGTGCGGCAGCCGCCGGCCCTGGCCGCTGTTCCCATCCTTCTGATCCTGATCATCGTCGCATGGCAGGCATATTCCGTCGTTTTCCTGTACAGCTTTGTCCAGTTGCACGACACCACGGGCGGGTACGGCGTGCCGCTCCGATTCTGGAAGGCGGCGACCGATTCGGTCCGGCGAGAGGCGGAAGCGCGGGGGCTGCGGGATGTTGTGGTCGTGGCGGAGGGGAATGAGCCGGCCTACGACGCCATGCCGGCTATCCTTGGGTACCTGCTGCGCCCAGACCTGGAAGCCCGTTTTCTGGGGCCGCAGTCCGTATTGCTACCCCGCTCCCAGGACCTCGTCTACCTGACCACGGTTGAAGATGCCTGGCTCGACGGATACCTGGCGAGGTTTGGGCGACGCCTGCAGAGCCGGCAACTGCCCGGCGATGAGCGGAGCGCACGCGTGTATCTCCTGGCGAAGCGTTCGTGGGAAGAACTGGCGAACGTCCCGCAGCACGCCGAGCAGGCGGCGTATCAGAATGGCGTACATCTCTGGGGATACGACCTTGCCGGCCAGGTAGCGCCCGGCCAAACCGTTCCCCTGACCCTGTACTGGTCGTTCGACGCTCTGGGGGCGGCCGATGTGGACGAGTCGTACAGTGTGTTCAACCACTTCGTCGATGCCACGGATGAGAAATGGTCCCAGGCCGATGGCCTGGCCTTTCCCCGCTATGCCTGGCGCGACGGCGACGTGCTGGCTCTGGGGTATGACCTATCTTTGGCGGAGGACATCCCCGCCGGCGACTATTGGGTCCTGACGGGCATCTATTCGCTCAACGATGGACATCGGGTTGCGGTGCTGGATCAGGCCGGCAACCCCACGTCCGACGCGGTCAGGTTGGGGCCGGTCGAGGTGAGCCGGCCATGATGGGCCTGGAATGCGTCGCGATAGGGCGAACGGCCAACCTGTCCAGAGCGAAAGCGCTTTCGGCGATGCTGCTTCATCTTCCTGTTTCCAAAAACCTGGAGAATGTGATACGATTCCTGGGCTACGACCTGGCAGCCGGCCCATGTCGGCCGGGCCAGCCCATCAGCCATGGCAGTCGAGGTGTTGAGAGAGCTCATGCAATCCATTGGAAAACCTGACGTCCTCAGGCGCGTCGCGGGGTGGAGAGCAGCACTCATCGCTGCATTCCTACTCCTGGTCCCGTGGCTCGTGGGATGTGTGACGGATACGACGCCGCCGGCCCTGGCCGCTCGAACCCAGCAAAGCCGGCCCGCCGCTACGGTGCACGGATCAGAATCAGAATCCGACCCGGCGCTGTCCTTCGGCAGTGGGGCCACACCACGACCAATTTCCTCGCCAGCCCGAACTCCGGTGCCCACACCGCCGGCAGGTACAGCCTGGAGGCGGGCACACAGGGCCGTGCACTTCTACCTCCCATTCATCACGTTCAGACCACCCGTGCGCATCTACGTTCCCATCATCACCAACGCTCAGCCGTCGCCCACGCCTACGGCCACGCCTCGCCCGACGGCCACGCCCACGCCGCCCTGGCCGGCGCCTCTGGAGAAACCGGGCCGTAGCAAGCTGGGCCTGCACGTGGAGTGGAACAACTCACCCGATATCATGGAGTTCGTCCGCCGCACGAAGCCGGCGGTGATCAAAGCGGCCGGCGATCTGGGCTTTCTGGCCGAGGTCAAAGAAGTCTCGCCCACTACTGTGACCGTCGCGCGGCTGGGCCAGGGTCCGCAGAGGCTCGAAGGAGACCCGGCACAGGCTGCGCGGGCCTTCGTGGTCCGGAATCTGGAGCAGTACCAGCTCAATCCGGCGGTAGATTACTGGGAAGGGTGGAACGAACCGGATGTGCTGGGCCGGCTCGACTGGTACGCCGCGTTCGAGGCCGAGCGCGCGCGAGTGATGGCCGAGCATGGCTTTCGCGTGGCCGTGGGCGGGTTCTCATCCGGCGTACCGGAGTGGGAGGCCTTCGCCGCATTCCTGCCGGCCATCGAAGCTGCCCAGAAGTACGGCGGCATCTTCACCCTGCACGAATACGACGCCCCCACGTTGGATCGTTCCCTGGGCGCCGGCCTGCCCGGACGCCCGGCCCACCCGGATCGGGGGGCGCTGATGCTGCGCTATCGCTGGTGGTACGAGGATTTCCTGAAGCCGCGCGGCCTGGTGGTGCCGCTGGTGATTTCCGAGGCCGGCATCGATGGGGCGATGGGCAACCGGCCGGGGCCGGCGGGCTTTGGCTGGCGGGACTTCGCCGGCTATTGGGCCTCCCACGGTCTGGGCGACGATGCGGTGCAGGCCTATATCCGCCAGTTGGCCTGGTACGACGCCCAGGTTCAGCAGGATGACTACGTCATCGGGTTCGCTGTGTACACGGCCGGCGTCATCACCGACCGGTGGAAGCCGTTCGATATCACAGGTATTCTACGCAATCTGGCAATCTACGTTGTTGATCAGCGATGACTACACTTCACTCTCGTCGATTCAAGCTGCTGTTGCTCGGTGGAATCGTTCTCGTCGCCGCTTTCTTGCGCCTGTACAGAATCGATAGCCTGCCGCCGGGCGATTATTACGACCCCGCCTATTACGGGCTGGACGCGCTGTCCATCCTGCGGGGCGCGCGGCCCATCTTCCTGCCCGAAAACTACGGGCGAGAGCCGATGTTCAGCTATCTAGTGGCCGCGTTCTTCGGCCTGTTTGGCGTGAGTCCCAAAGCTATCTACGCAGCGTCGGCCGCGGTCGGCATCCTCACCATTCCCGCCGTCTACCTGATGGCCGAGGAGATGTTCGCCGGCGAAGAGGGCGTCCTGGCGCAGTTTGGCGGGCTGGTGGCTGCGCTTGCGGTGGCGATCTCCTACTGGCACCTCAACTGGAGCCGGCTCGGTGTGCGCGCTATTCTGGTCCCGTTCTTCGTGGTGTTGACCCTGTTTTGTCTGTGGCGTGGTCTGCGCATGGGGAACCGCCGGGCTTTCGTGGGATGCGGGGTGTTCCTGGGTCTCGGCATGTACACCTACCAGGCGTTTCGGGCGCTTCCTCTGCTTGTCGTGCTCGCTTTCGTGTACGTGGCTGTCTACCGCAGAGCCAGAAACCAGGTTTCTCTGGAGAAACCTGGTTTCTACCTGGCAAATCTGGCCATCGTCGTCCTGCTGTCCCTAATCATCTTTGCGCCGCTGGGGTACTACTTCCTGACGCATCCTGGCAGTTTCTTCCAGCGCATCGAACAGACCATTGTGGTTGGATCTGCACAAAGGGTGACCAGCAATGCGCCGCACGGGCTGAGCGAGCAGGTGAAGGAGACGCTGTTGATGTTCAACTTCCACGGCGACGAGTGGCCCAAAACCAATTTGCCAGGTCGGCCGGCGCTGGACCCGTTCCTGTCCGTTGCGTTTTTACTGGGTATTGGGGTGAGCCTGCGCAGGATCCGAAAGCCGCTCTATCTTTTCTTGCTGACCTGGTTGGTTGTGATGACCGTGCCGGCCTTTCTGGCCCAATACGGGCCGGCGGCGAAACGGGCGATTGGCACACTGCCGGCGGCAGTCATGCTGGTGGCCGTCGGCGCGCTCGTGGCGTGGGATTGGGCGCGGCGCTGGGCAGCCGGTCGCTCCGACACCTGGGCCAGGGCGTTGCCGGCAGCCGTGGCGATGCTCATCGGGGCCGGCTTCCTCTTCACGGGCATTGTAACCTTCCGCGATTACTTCATCGTGTGGGGTCAGAATCCCGACCTGTTCACCCACTTCGAGGCCGGCGAGAGCGCCATCGGCCGATATGTGGGCCAACTGCCGGCCCAGGAACAGGTTTACATCTCGCCCGTTCCGCCGAATCACCCCAGTGTCGTCTTCAACTCGCAAGAGCGCGAGGGACTCAAGGGCTACAACGGGCGGGTATGTGTCGTCGCGCCCGAACGCACGGCGCATGACACCACGTGGGTAATCGTGCCGCGCGATGACAAGAACAGCCTGGATCTCCTGGCGCGATACTATCCTCAAGGCGAGATCGTGGGCGAGGGACCACTGCACTACAATCAGCCTTTCTTCCTGGCGTACGAAGCGCCTGCCGGCGTCGAGGCCCATGTGGAACCCGCCCATCCCTTGCGAGCCGACTTCGACAACCAGATTCAGCTCCTGGGCTACGATCTGGATTCTTTCACCTACCAGCCAGGGGACACGCTCCAGTTGTTCCTGTACTACCGCCGTCTGGGCCAAATCGAGAAAGACTACACGGTATCAACCCAGTTGCTGGGGCCGCACAATCCGGCCACCAACGGCCCTCTGTGGGCCCAGGACGACAGCGAACCATGCCGGCGCTTCTACCCCACTTCGATCTGGGATGAGGGGGAGGTTGTGCGGGATCAGTATACCATCTCCATTCCGGCCGACACACCTTCTGGCGACTACACGCTCATCACGGGCTTCTATGACTGGCAGACGCTGGAACGTTTGCCGGTGCTGGACGCTGCCGGCCAGGTTGTCGCCGACAACGTGATTCTGGGCCAGGTCCACGTCACAGAACACGAGTAGAGTTTTATGCTTGGGATCTCGACGAAAAGGCGGACTACTGGGCGATTGCGCCGGGCTGTCATGACGATGAAAGAGGCGGCCGATCTGACCAGAACCTGGGTTCTTGTGTTGATGCTGGTCGTTTCCTGCCTGGCCTTTGCCTTACGCGCCCACCGATTGGAAGACAAGAACATCTGGTGGGACGAAGGTTCTTCCGCCTGGCAGGCCACCCAGGACCTGGCGACCATCACAATCTATCAGGCAAGAGACCAACATCCGCCCCTTTACTACTGGACCCTGCACCTGTGGAGTCGCGCGGGCGGCCACTCTACCTTTGCCCTGCGCTTTCTTTCCACTGCGTTCGGGACGCTGTGCATTCCCCTGGCCTATGCGTTGGGGAGATCAGTGGCCGGCCAGCCCATCGGCCTGTTAGCTGCGCTGTTCGTGGCGATGGCGCGCTTCCACGTCTGGTGGTCGCAGGAACTGAAAATGTACGCAATGGTTAGTTTCCTGTCCATGGCCTCAACCTACCTACTGGTTTTGATTCTCCGCCAAGTCGGAGTGCTCTATCCTCCGCTCCCGAAGCCCTCAGCGGGAAACCGCTCCGCTGTGGGTTCTTCAGTTGTGCGGGCCGGCCCTTTCCTCTGGCTTATCTATACTGCTGTGACCGCCCTCGCGCTGTACGCCCACTACCTTGCCCTGCCGATTGTCGTGAGCCAGAATCTCTTTCTGTTCATCGTGCTCGTGGCACGGGTGCAGGATCGAGGGCGACGTCGCGCCTTGTTTGTCAGATGGTCGCTAAGCCAACTGACACTGGCCGCACTTTTCGCATTCTGGTTTCTGTTGCATCAGCAACACAGCACGTCGTGGAGTCCCGCCGCCGTACTAGACTTCTCATTCTTCCTCCGTCTGGTTGCCACGCTGCTGAGCCTTGGCACCTCCACCCATCTGGAACGCTACACCTGGGTGGTGCTGGCGCTGTGGCTGCCTTTACTGGTGGGCCTGATTTCTTTGATGAGGCTTAAGGAGAAGCGCTGGGGCGGTTTGTTGTTGTGGCTGTGTCTGCTGGCGCCGCCTGCTCTCATCTACCTGCTGTCTTTGCCGCGCCAGAGCTTTCTCTACGAGGCCAAGATCGCCCCGCGCTTCTTTTTGGTCTCCCTGATACCCTTCTCGATCCTGTTGGCCTGGTCACTGGTCTTGATCGGCCGGCGCTTCATCTGGGGTGGCCTGCTGGGAGTCGCTTTGGTGTTGGTCAGCTCTACAATTGCCCTTGGCGACTACTTCGATTCACGCTATCTACGGGATGATTATCAGACCCTCACTCGTACCATTCAAGCTTATGCCCGACCGGGTGAAGCTGTCCTGCTGGATACCGATGCGGAGTGGCCCATCTTCGAGTACTACTACGCAGGATCCTTGCCCCGACACGATATCCCAGCCGGCGAGGAAATCACGCCAGAGAAGGCCCGGGGCCGGCTGGAGGCTGTCTGGGCACACTACGATGGCCTATGGGTAGTCTTCACGCCAGACGCACTGGTCCGCGATCCAGGACACTCTATCGAGAATTGGCTCGCGCAGCGTGGGCAGGTGGTGCTCGACGAGCACTTCGGCGACAAACGCCTGGTGTTGTACGTGAAATCGCCTCGCCGGCTGTCGGTGGTCAGTTGGGATCATTTCGCCATTCAGCATTCGTTCGCAGTGCAGGTAGATGAGGGCGTTAGGCTCGTGGGCTACGATCAGGCCGTGCGAGAGGTTCGCACCGGCGACACTTTGCGCCTGGTCACCTACTGGCAACTGGCCGGCGTCGATCTCTCCGCATCCGGTCTTCAGGTAGAGGCAGCATTAGTCGATGGAACAGGCATTCAGGTGAGCCAGGCGGCAAGTGCGTGGGGTGAAGACAGCACGTGGCCGGTTGATGATGAAGGCGCAATTCTGCGTGTGCAATACGATCTGGATATCTCATCCACCATCCCCGATGGGACGTATGCTGTTTGCCTGGTCGTTTCCCGCAATTCCTCTAACTTCTTAGAACCACGCCCCTGCCTCAGCACTTTGCGCGTGAGTCGCACCGCAGCAACTTCCCCCATCGAAACTGAGGCCATTCAGTATCCCGCTGCGGCAGACCTGGGTGGTGTGATTCGGTTTCTCGGCTATGACATGCCGGCGAGGTCTTACCAGCCTGGCCAGACAGTGGAACTTACCCTGTATTGGCAGGCAATTCAGAAGGTGGATGTGAGCTACGTGGTTTTTGTTCATCTGCTGGGGAGTGAGTTCAACGCTGCCACCGGCAACTTCCTCTGGGGCCAGGTGGACCGCGTGCCGGTGGCCGGCGCCTACCCGACAACAGCTTGGGCTGTGGGTGAGACAGTCGCAGACGCTTATCAGATTCCGGTGCAACCTGACGCTCCGGCCGGCGTATACCAGATTGAGATCGGCCTGTACGAGCCTGTCACCGGTCAGCGCCTTCCCATCCTGGCTGAGGATGGGCAGCGCGTCGGCGATCGGGTACTGTTGCACGGAATTGATGTCTCCAGATAGAGGCGCGGCCCGCTACCAACCCTACTCCGGCCGCCCCCGCACTTCGTGGCGAGCACTAATGGATAGCTTCCCGTTCCGACATCTCCGCCCCCGTGGTATGAAAGGATAAAAGAAAGATTTCATTCGCTTGCGCATCCCACTGTTGGGGGCAGTGCGTTGAGGATTGACGGACTCAAAACAGCAAGCAACATAACACCGAGAAAGGAATCTCGTTTTAGTATGTAATTGTTGGTAAACTGTAGCAACAAAGAAAGGAACCTGCCATGATGCGTGTATCGATGAAATCAGTGTTCAAATCGTTTGGATTGATCGTGTTTATTGCCCTTTTGCTCGGGCTGTCGGCCGGCGTGCAGGGCGGGCCGGCCCGCGCTCAAGAACCCAAGGGGGAGCAGCAGTACATCGAGCTCAACTCCCTATCGGCCTCACCCAAGGAACCCGAGGTCGAGAATGAGCAGCTCTCCTCAAAAGAGAGATTCCAGACGGGTGTGACATCAGCCGGCTATCTGCGCATTCTCAGCCTGGATGGCTTCTCCGGTCGACCCATGCCCGGCCACACATTCCACGTGTACGATCGGGACAATGAAGTCGTGGCCGAAGTGACGTCTGACTGCACCGGCGCCGTCCAGCTTGACGACCTGCCGACAGGTTACTACAACGTGCAGGCGCAATACTCAGATAGCGATGTCTACCGCGCCTATGGTGGCTCCTACTCGCAGTGGATGTTTGTTGGCGCCGGCCGCCGGGCCACTATTCGCTTCTACAGCTATCCCATGATTCAACTGGCCGGCATCCGGGTCTACGCCTACGACCTCTACACCAGCTACTACGCCGAAGGCATCCCTTTTACAGTGTATGACTATGGCGGGACGGAAGTGTTCAGCGACGTTACCAATTGCAGCGGATTCGTGGACTTCTTCGAGGTGCAACCTGGCTGGTATCGCGTGGCTGCCGGCGCTAGCCAGGCAGTGGACGAAACACCGACACCCACAACTGCGACGCCGGCAGCTCCTCCTGCTCCGGGCGCGGGCCTCTCCAGTCACTACAACTCCGGGGAGAACTGGGTGCTGGTGTATCCCGGCTATCTTGTAGCTATTGATTTCTACGTAGACCCGGCAGACTATGCCCAGGGTACTACTACCCCCGAGGCCGGCAGCACAGCCACGGCAACGCCAGAGGGCGGAACTCCAGCCCCTACGTCGGGTGCGCCTTCGAACACACCGACAACCGCTGCGCCTACTAGCACGCCGGCGCCAACCGCAACGCCGACCCCCACAGAAGCATCAGGCCCTCCGCCTCCGCCACCACCACCATAAAGCCAACTCGGTATGTGACACAAGACAGGATAAAGATGGGCTGCCTGAGGCAGCCCGTCTTTCTGATTGTCCAACGATCAGAAACCAGGTTCTTGGCCGCCAGATGTGACATCCGCGCAGATGGCCGGCAGCAAACCCTGCGTTTGCCGTAACTGTCCAGCCGCTCCCGCCGGATCCCTTCGGCAGGCTCAGGGCACGCGCCAGATTCGGCGGGAGCGGCTGAACAGGCCAACTCTGGGTTGGCTCTGCCACCTTCGGCCTGGATTTGGCAATACAGGCCGAGCGGCTGAGCAGTTGCCGTTTGCCAAATTGCCTCGGTCGATGTATACTGCAACTAGACGTGCCATCAAAAACCTGCCATCCCCCCTAGAAAGGAAGTCTGCATGATCTCTGCTCTATCGACCCATTCAAGTCGGAATTCACGTCTATTGGCTGTACTTGCGGTTTTGGTCGTTTTTCTGCTAGCCGGCCTGTTGCTCTCGTCGCGTGCAATCGCACAAGGGCCTGAGG
>JBHHTZ010000083.1:0-10293 GCA_046753605.1 Anaerolineae bacterium | reverse complement strand
GCCATCAGCCATCAGCCATCAGCCATCAGCCATCAGCCATCGGCCATCAGCCATCGGCCATCAGCTATCAACCGGGGTGGTACCGCGGAGAAACCCTTCGTCCCTGATGGGGCGGAGGGTTTTGTCGTTTTGGGGACCTGCGGTGTATAATAGCGGGCAATCTGGGGGTCTCACGAGGCTCCTCCGTCCACGTTATCCACCGTAACAACAGCCTGACCGAATACTGTTCGTAGTCGCGTCTTCAGCCGCTTTGGGGGCGACCGAAGGCGTTGCTCCAGACTTTTCGGATGGGCGCAAGGAGGTCCTAAGATGCCGATGCAGGAAAGTGAGTACATCTGGTTCAATGGGGAGTTTGTGCCGTGGGCCGATGCGAAGATTCACATCATGTCCCACGTGGTGCACTACGGCTCCAGCGTTTTCGAAGGGATTCGGGCATACACCACCCAGGATGGGCCGGCCATCTTTCAACTGGACCCGCATGTTAAACGGCTGTTTCGATCGTGCAAAATCGCACGCATGCCGGTGCCGTACAGCGAAGACGAGATCCGCCGGGCGATTCTGGAGTCGATCCGCAAGAATGGGCACGACGCCTGTTATGTCCGACCTCTGGTCTGGCGTGGGTACGACAGCCTGGGCGTCAACCCGCGAACCTGCCCCGTCCGGGCGATGATCGCGACCGTGCCCTGGGGACGCTACCTGGGACCCGAGGCCATCGAGCAGGGTGTAGACGTGGGCGTGAGTTCCTGGCGACGCATGGCGCCCGATACCTTCCCGGCCATGAGTAAGATCGGTGGGCAGTACGTGAACTCGCAGTTCATCGTCATGGAAGCTAAGGACCATAACTACACCGAAGGAATCGCTCTGGACGTCTACGGCTATGTGAGCGAGGGCAGCGGGGAGAACCTGTTCCTGGTACAGGACGAAGTGATCTACACGCCGCCGGCCGGTGCTTCTATCCTGATGGGCATCACTCGTTCTGTCGTGATGACCCTCGCCCACGACCTGGGGTACGAAGTCCGCGAGCAGATGATCTCGCGCGAATGGCTGTACATCGCCGACGAACTGTTCTTCACCGGCACAGCGGCTGAAGTCACACCGATCCGGTCGGTGGATGGCGTCGAAGTCGGGGCCGGCAGTCGGGGCCCCATCACGAAGGCCATTCAGGACCAGTTCTTCGGCATAACCGAAGGCCGGCTGCCGGACCGCCACGGCTGGCTGACGTATGTGAACGCCGAACTGGGTTAGATGGTGGGCTAAGAAGTTGAGGTGTCGGCGGCCGAGGCCGGAGGGGGTCTTGGATATTAGATATTAGAGATTGGAGATCAGTGATTTCAGGACGCGCGCCTGAGGACGTTGGAGGAGTAACATGGCTAAGCGATACGATCCAAGAGAAATCGAGCCGAAGTGGCAGCAACGCTGGGAAAGAGATGGGCTGTACACCGTCAGCGAGCAGTCTGACAGGCCCGGACTCTACTTCCTGACGATGTACCCGTACCCCTCCGGAGACCTCCACATTGGCCACTGGTACGCCATGGCGCCCTCCGACACGGCGGCGCGCTACCGGCGTATGCAGGGCTACAATGTCTTCTTTCCCATCGGCTTCGACGCCTTCGGGTTGCCGGCGGAGAACGCGGCCATCCGGCGCAACATCCATCCCCGCGAGTGGACCTACAAGAACATCGACAACATGCGCCGGCAGTTGCGCTCCATGGGCGCCATGTTCGACTGGTCCAGCGAGGTGATAACCTGTGATCCGTCCTACTTCAAGTGGAACCAGTGGTTCTTTTTGAAATTCCACGAGATGGGGCTGGTCTACAAGACCTTCGCCCCTGTGGACTGGTGCCCAAAGTGCAACACCACACTGGCCCGCGAGCAGGTCTGGGGCGAGGACCGGCGCTGTGAGCGCTGTGAAACACCCGTTATCAAGAAGGAACTGGACCAGTGGCTGCTCCGAATCACGAACTACGCCGAACAGTTGCTGGAGGGCCTGGACAGGATCGATTGGCCAGAGCGAGTCAAGACCATGCAGCGCAACTGGATCGGCAAGAGCAAGGGCGCCGACATCATCTTTCGCTCGGAGCGCGGGGACGAGATCTCCGTCTTCACCACGCGACCGGACACCGTCTACGGTGCGACGTTCATGGTGTTGGCTCCCGAGCATCCGCTGGTGGAAGAACTGACCACCGAGGAGTACCGCGAGGACGTGGCAGCATACAAAGCCCGAGCGATGCGCGCCACGGAGATCGAGCGCCTGGCGGTGGACAAGGAAAAGACCGGCGTCTTCACCGGTGCGTATGCTATCAACCCGGTCAACGGAGAGCGGATCCCCATCTGGATCGCCGACTATGTGCTGATGACCTACGGCTCCGGCGCGATTATGGCCGTGCCGTCGGGCGACGAGCGGGATTTCATCTTCGCCCGGAAGCACGACCTGCCCATCGTTCCTGTCGTCATTCCGGCCGATGAGTACGAACCAGGCCACCCGCCGGCAGAGATGGAAGAGGCATTTACCGGACCGGGCATCATGGTCAACAGCGGCCCGTTTGACGGCGCCCTGACCATGGGTAAGTACTGGCCCGACGACTGGACGCCCGAACTGGCGGCCGAGTGGGGAATGCCGGCCCGCATCGAAACCGAAGGCAAACAGGCAGTCATCGACATGCTGGAAGGGCTCGGTCGGGAGACCTTGCCCAACGGAGCCGGCAACTTCGCCATCAGCTATCGACTGCGCGACTGGTTGATCAGCCGGCAGCGATACTGGGGAACTCCGATCCCCATGATCCACTGCCCCGAGTGCGGCACGGTGCCTGTGCCCTACGACGAGCTGCCGGTCGAGCTGCCCGACGACGTAGACTTCATGCCGACCGGCGAGTCGCCGCTGAAGTACCACGCCGGCTTTCGATACACCACCTGTCCACAATGCGGGGGCGAGGCGGAGCGCGATACCGATACCATGGACACCTTCGTCGATTCCTCCTGGTACCAGTACCGCTACCTGAGCCCGGACTACGATGAGGGACCCTTCGACCCCGAAATCGGCGCCTACTGGCTGCCCGTCGATCAATACACCGGCGGCGTTGAACATGCCACCATGCACCTGCTGTACACTCGCTTCTGGACCAAGGTCATGCACGACATGGGGCTGGTCGAGTTTGACGAGCCCATGGTGCGGCTGTTCAACCAGGGCACGATCCTGGGTGAAGACGGCGAGAAGATGTCCAAGTCGCGTGGCAACGTGGTTGACCCTGACGACCTGGTCGACCGGTACGGCGCCGACACCGTGCGCGCCTACCTGATGTTCATCGGTCCGTGGGAGCAAGGCGGTCCCTGGTCAGCGGAGCGGATCGCCGGCATCGTGCGCTGGCTGAACGACGTGTGGGACATTGTGGTGACAGAGCCAGAGAAGCAGGGGAGCAGGGGAGCAGAGGAGCAGGGGAGCACGGGAGCAGAGGAGCAGGGGAGCACGGGAGCACGGGAGCACGGGAGCACGGGAGATTCCCCCGACACGCCGGCATCCCAGCCCCCCAGCCCCCCAGAACCCACGCACAGATTGCGGCGCGTGACGCACCAGACGATTCGGAAGGTGACGCGAGACCTGGACCAGTTCGCCTTCAACACAGCGATCTCGGCGCTGATGACGCTGCGCAACGAGTTGAAGGCAGCGAAGAGTACGGCGCTGTACGGCGGCGACGCCTGGAACGAGGCGATCCGCAACATGCTGCTGATGATGGCCCCCATCACCCCGCACATTGCCGAGGAGTTGTGGGCGCACATCGGTGGCGAGTATAGCATTCACACGCAGGCGTGGCCGGCCTGGGATGAAGAGGCCGCGGCCGAGGACACGTTCACGCTGGTTATTCAGGTCAACGGCAAGACACGAGACAAGACCGAAGCGCCGGTCGATATAACAGAAGGGCAAGCGAAAGAGCTGGCGTTGGCGTCGGACAAGGTGCAGCGTCACCTGGATGGCGGGGAGCCGGAGCGTGTCATCTATGTGCCGGGCCGGCTGGTCAACATCGTCGCGCGGTAGCTACTCAGCCTGGCGATTGAAATCGCGGCAACCCTTCGACAGGCTCAGGACGTCGCCCTAGCGAAGCCGCCCTTCGCCGGCTGAAGACCAGTCGCCGAAGGGCGACTTCGCAGACGTTGGTGCAGTTTCAACTGCCGAAACGCGGCGCCGGCCTGGTTCGGTCGAGCCTTCTGGTCGCCGTTTCGCAGCGCTTGTGCTTGACAACGCTCGGGCGTCTCTGTACAATTGGGGGGCAGAACATCAGGGAGGTCACATGGCACAAGATAGTTCATCAGAGCAACTTGAGCGGGGGCGCGCTGAACCCTTCGGCGTAGGGCTGGAGCGTGAGGTGATCAGAACCGACCATGCACCAGTTCCTGTCGGACCCTATTCCCAGGCCATTCGGGTTGACAATTCCGTCTTCACCGCCGGCCAGATCGGGCTGGATCCGGCTACAGGCAAATTGGTGGATGGCGGCATTCAATCCCAAACCCGACAGGTCCTGCAGAACCTGTCGGCCGTGTTAGAAGCTGCGGGGACATCCCTCGAACACGTGGTAAAAACGACCGTGTTCCTGTCTGATCTCGATGACTTCGGCGAGATGAATGAGGTATATGCCGAGTTCTTTGCGGACCACCCTCCTGCCCGGTCGGCGATCCAGGCAGCACGGCTACCTCTGGACGCATTGATAGAAATCGAGGCCGTCGCGATCGTCGAATGACAGAACAAGCCCTCGCGCCTGGTTTACAGGCCCGGGGGCTTGCTTTTCGAGTTGGTCTTGGCTATAATATCGAGTGAAATACACTAGCCGAGGAAGGTAAATGCACGAAGAAGAAACACAAATGCCCCACGGGTCTCGCGTGAGCGAGGTCGAACCTCTCGATTACGATGTCTCAATGGAGGAATGGCTCGATGGACACGAGCACCGCGTGCTGCGACGAGGTGAAATCGTGCGCGGTCAAGTTGTCTATGCCGGGGACGATGCACTGCTGGTAGATGTGGGCGCCAAGTCTGAAGGTGTCGTACCGCGCACTGATCTGGAAAGAAGTGGATCGGCCGACACCATCGCAGAGGGCGACACTGTCCTGGTGTACTGCGTGACGCCAGAGGATCGCTCCGGAAACATTCTCCTGTCTATCAGCAAGGCGCAGATCGCCCGGGATTGGGAGCGTGCGCATGAGATGTACGACAGTGGTGAGGTATTCCAATCCAAGATAGCCGGGCACAACAAGGGTGGCGTTATTGTCTATGTGGGCGAAGTGCGGGGGTTTGTGCCGGCCTCGCAGTTAGCCCACCAGCGCCGGGGCCAATACCGGGACAAAAACGCGGCTCAGCCGTGGTCTGAGCTCATCGGCGAGGAGCTATGGCTCAAGGTCATCGAGTGCGATGCCGAGCAGAATAGGCTCATCCTGTCGGAGCAGGCCGCTCGACGCCAGCGCCGCAAGGCCATGCGGGCAGAGCTCCTGGCGAAGCTGGCGGAGGGGGACATTGTCACCGGTGAAGTTACCAGCCTTGCCGATTTTGGCGCCTTCGTCGATCTGGGTGGCGCCGATGGCCTGATCCACGTCTCCGAACTCTCGTGGGAGCGAGTCAGACACCCCAGCGACGTCTTGAGCATCGGCGATGAGGTGGAAGTCCAGGTCATAAGCATCGACGATGACCGAAAGCGAATCGGCCTGAGCATGAAGCGCCTGCAAGCGGAGCCGTGGTCGATGATCGGCGAGCGTTACCAGGTCGGCGACCTTGTCCAGGGGACCGTCACCAAGCTGACTGTCTTCGGCGCCTTTGCGCGGATTGATGGCGGTGTGGAGGGTCTGATTCACATTTCGGAACTGGCCGACCGGCCGGTCAACCACCCCAGCGAGGTCGTGAAACCCGGTGATGAGGTCACACTACGCATCATTCGGATTGAGCCCGAGCGCCGGCGCATCGGCCTGAGCCTCCGGCAAGCCGAGGAGGAGACCCTGATAGCCGACGACCAGACTGACGCGGCCGAGGTCGAAGACCAGTCCGACCAGACTGACGGAGAGATAGGAGATTATCCGGAACAGCAGGAAGAACTGGGGGAACACCCCCAGCCAGAAGCTGTTCTGGAAAAGATGGCAGATTCAGACGTAGAATAACGGCACTGAGTTGAGTCTCAGTATCAGGCGATTGTAGGTTGCTACTCAGGCATACGGACCCTTGCGAAGGTTCACGAGTGGATTCGGCGCCGGTAGTGTCCTCGCAGGGCGAGAATCGCTTCACTGGTAATGCCATTCGTAACCTTCGCAAGGGTGGCTGAGTAGCAGCGATTGTAGTTGACGTTGTTGTAACGTTTCGAGGTTGCAAGCTGGAGAATCCCCGGGGCGGTTTGGGGAAAAAGGAGTCATCATGGCCAATAAATTCGATGACCGATTCACCGAGCGGGCGCGCAAGGTGCTGATACTGGCCCAGGAAGAGGCCAAGCGGTTGCACCACAACTATATCGGCACAGAGCACCTGCTCCTGGGATTGGTGAAAGAAGGGAGCGGCGTCGCGGCGCGTGTCCTCAAAGACCTGGGGGTGGATTCGTATCAGGTTCGTAGGATCATTGAGGAGACAGTAGGCCAGGGCCGGCGTGCGTCGTTGGGACGGACGACCGGCCTGACCCCTCGGACCAAGCGAGTCATCGAGTTGGCGGTGGAGGAGGCCCGGCGGATGGGCCACCACTATATCGGCACCGAACACTTGCTGCTGGGCCTGATTCGCGAAGGCGACGGCCTGGCCGTCAACGTCTTGCGTGACATTGGCGTTGATCTCGACGCCGTTCGTATTCAGGCAACGCGGGCGATCATGAAAGGGTCGGGGAGCCGGCAGCAGGGGCGCAAGCGTCAACAGAACACCCCGCTGATGGACCAACTGGGAATCGATCTCACCACTCAGGCACAGGAACGAAAACTGGACCCGGTCATTGGCCGGCAAACCGAGATCGAAAGAGTCATCCAGATCCTGGCGCGGCGCACCAAGAACAATCCGGCCCTCATCGGCGAACCGGGCGTTGGCAAGACGGCCATCGTCGAAGGGCTGGCACAGCGTATCGTCGAGGGGGATGTCCCGCAACAGATTCGCGACAAGCGGCTCTGGATGCTGGACGTTGGGTCGCTCGTGGCCGGCACGATCTACCGGGGCCAATTCGAGGAACGGATGAAGAGGGTCATCGATGAGATCAAATCGACCGGAGCCATTCTGTTCATTGATGAGGTCCACATGCTGGTCGGGGCCGGCGCTGCCGGCTCCAGCGTGGATGCAGCCAATATCCTGAAGCCGGCGCTCTCCCGAGGCGAACTTCAGTGTATTGGCGCCACCACCCTCAACGAGTATCGGCGTCACATTGAGAGCGATGCTGCTCTCGAACGCCGCTTCCAGCCAGTCCACGTGGATGAGCCGTCGGTTGAAGAGACTATCGAGATTCTGCGCGGCATTCGCAGTCGCTACGAGGCTCACCACAACCTGGACATCACCGACGAGGCCCTGTACTCGGCAGCTCATCTGGCAGCCCGCTACGTCACCGATCGTTATCTGCCGGATAAAGCGATTGACCTCATCGACGAAGCTGCATCCAGAGTCCGTATGTACAAGGTGACGGACGCACCCGGCATGCGCGAAACCTTCGAGAAGCTGAAGGAGATCAAGCGCCGGCGCGAAGATGCTCACAATCGCGAAGACTTTGAAGAAGCAGCCTATCTGCGCGACCGCGAAGAGGATCTCCGCCGGCAACTGGATCAACTGCGCGGCGGGATCGAGGGCGAGCCTCACGGACTACAGGTGACCGATGAAGACATAGCCGAGGTGGTCTCCATGTGGACTGGCGTTCCGGTCATGCGGATTGCCGGCGAGGAGAGTGAGCGGCTGCTCCAGATGGAAGAAGCGTTGCACGAGCGCATCGTGAGTCAGGACGAGGCGATCGAGACCATCTCCAAAGCCGTTCGCCGCGCTCGCGCCGGCCTGAAAGACCCAGGCCGACCCATAGGTGTATTCATCTTCCTGGGTCCCACCGGAGTCGGGAAGACGGAGCTGGCGAAAGCGCTCGCAGAGTTTATGTTTGGTACCGAGGATGCCCTTCTTCAGCTCGACATGTCCGAATTCATGGAGCGCCACACCGTAAGCCGCCTCGTCGGTGCTCCTCCCGGCTACGTGGGCTACTACGAGGGCGGGCAGTTGACCGAAGCCATCCGACGCCGGCCTTACCAGGTAGTGCTCCTGGACGAGATCGAAAAAGCCCATCCTGAGGCCTTCAACATGCTGCTTCAGATCATGGAGGATGGCCAGTTGAGTGATGCCAAGGGACGCAAGGTTGATTTTCGGAATACGATCCTCATCATGACCAGCAACGTGGGCGTTGAGCAACTGAACCGTCAGGCCGCTCTTGGCTTTGCGATCCCAAGGGATGAGCAGCAGACGGCAGCGCAAGAATATGAGGAAATGAAGGAAAAGGTGCTCAATCAGTTGAAGCGAGTTTTCCGGCCTGAATTCCTCAACCGCATTGACAAGGTACTCGTCTTCCGGCCGCTCACGAGGGAAGACCTGCGTGAAATCGTGGACATCCAGACGAGCCGATTCGCTCCGCGCCTGGAGGAGCAGGGTCTCACGCTCGATATCACGCAGGCTGCGAAGGACCTTCTTGCCCAGGACGGATACGATCCTGACTACGGTGCTCGTCCCCTGCGCCGGGCTATCATGAATCTTCTGGAGGATCCCCTGTCAGAGGGATTGCTCTCGGGGCGCTTCCATCCAGGTGACGTCATAATGGCCGATGCCGTGGACGACGAGATGGTGTTCGAGGTCACGGAGCGCCACGCGGAGGAGGCGCCGGAACCCATGCCGGCCTAGCCACAAACAAGAAACACATCTGGGAGGAAATTCATGGCAAGTGTAACCTATGACCACGTGACCAAACGCTTCGGCGATGTGGTGGCGGTCAACGATTTGAGCCTGGACATCCAGGATGGGGAGTTCCTGGTCCTGGTTGGTCCGTCCGGTTGTGGCAAGAGCACGGCGCTGCGCTGCCTGGCCGGCCTGGAGGAGATTTCGGATGGCAGCGTATTGATCGGAGACCGCGTGGTCAATGATGTGCCGCCCAAGGATCGAGACATCGCCATGGTGTTCCAGAGCTACGCGCTCTATCCCCACATGAGCGTCTACGACAACATGGCGTTCGGTCTCAAGCTGCGCAAGACCCCGTCCAACGTCATCGGGGAGCGCGTCAACGAAGCTGCCCGCATTCTGGGTATCGAGCAATTGCTCGACCGGAAGCCGAAGCAGTTGTCGGGCGGACAGCGGCAGCGGGTGGCCCTGGGGCGGGCGATTGTGCGCGAGCCGGCGGTGTTCCTCCTGGACGAGCCCCTGTCGAACCTGGACGCCAAGCTACGGGTGCAGACGCGGGCCGAGATCAGCAAGCTGCACCAACGGCTGGATACCACCTTCTTCTACGTCACACATGACCAGGTTGAGGCCATGACCATGGGGAGCCGGATTGCGGTGATCAAGGACGGTATCCTGCAGCAGTTGGACACGCCGCAGAATCTGTACGATCACCCGACCAACGTCTTCGTAGCCGGCTTCATCGGCAGCCCGGCCATGAACTTCTTCGACGCGACGTTGGTACAGGATGATAGGGGTATATGGGTAGATACCGGCGTCTTTCGTGTCAAAGTTCCGGAGCGGATTGCCGAGGAACCCAGGGTCAAGTCTCACCTGGGAACCGAGGTTGTCTTCGGCATTCGGCCTGAGGATATCCACGACCCCGAGTTCGCACCGCCGGGCATCGTGGCCGCTCCGATGAAAGCCCAGATCGATGTCAAGGAGCTGATGGGCAACGAGATTTTCTTGTACCTGCTCGCCGACAACAAGCAGTTTATCGCCCGGGTCGATCCGCGTACCAGTGCACCCATTGGTCAAACCATCCCGATGGTGATTAACATGGAAAACATGCACCTGTTCGACACCCAGACAGAGGAGAATCTGACAGTCTAGCGTTGGCTGGTCAGCGCCGCCTCTTCTGGCGGTCGGAATCTCTGCACGTACTCCCCTCTGATACCAGAAAGGCCGCACCGAATCGGGTGCGGCCTTTCTATTGGATCTCAGTTACTACAACCTCTTCGGCCGGGTCTGGCACGTGTCCTGAGGTCCCTCCTGAGTCGCCAGTCGTTTTCTGTCGATGAACTTCGGCAAACTAAACGGGTAATGCACAGTACAAGTCAGCCGGCGCCCGCGCGAGCGCTTCATGGTACGATTGGTCACTCTATATCAAGTGCAGCGTGGTG
>JBHHTZ010000082.1:0-10385 GCA_046753605.1 Anaerolineae bacterium | reverse complement strand
GCGAAGACCATGCCCGGTTCCAGCTCCATGCCGGCCCGCCGCGCCAGCAGCGGCCACTCGTCGATTTCCAGCCCGATGCCATGGCCGATGAACAGCACCTGGCCCTCGCCGTGGCCCATGAAGTACTCCGCGTAGCCCATAGCCGTCGCCCGCTCGGCCGCCAGGTCGTACAATTCGCCGCCGGTTACGCCCGGGCGGGCGGCTTCCACCACCAGCGCCTGAATCTCCAGCATCGCGTCGTACGCATCCACCAGCGACGAATCCAGCTCACCAAGGGCAAACGTCCGCGTCTGGTCCACCACGTAGCCGTTGTGAACAAAGGTGAAATCGACGATGATGGGCTCGCCCCGGCGCAGCGGTGTCTCGCTGGGACCTACCGGCATGGACGGCCCCAGCCCCAACCCGCCTACCGCAGCGTCGAAGTAGGTAGCAATGGCCCCCTCCGCGCCGGCCACGATGTTGCCGTAAAACGGGCTCTGGTTCCAATTTCGCATCCAGATTTCACCCGGATGGCTCAGGGCGCGCGCTGCGGCCTCGACGCGGCTGGCAAACTGCACCTGGCGCATGCCCTCTTCCATCAGTTCTGGAACTTGCTGCATCACCTCTTCCAGCCGGCGGCCGGCCTCCCGAATCTGTTCGATTTCGTACTCCGACTTGACGGCGCGGGTCTCGCGAATCATCGCCGAGACATCCACCATCTCCGTTCCTGAGAAGATCCGGTCCTGGTAGAAGAGATACGTGCTGGCCGGCACAACGTCCATCTCCAGGCCCAGCCGGCTGGGCGTGTGGCCGTGGTCGCTCAGTAGCTCCGGCAGCTTGCGCACGCTGCGTAGCGGCGCCACGTTCTCCAAAGCCGACTCTTTTCGGGCGCGCTCATAGCTCCTGCGGGCCATGAGCAGCGGCGCGCCCTCTGCCGGCACGTACAGATGCGCCTGCTGCGTTGTCCCGCTGAAGTAGAACAGATCGGCCCGCTGCAAGATCAGCGCACCATCCACGCCGGCGGCTAGCAGCCGTTCCTGAAAACGCTGAATGCGGCTCTCCAGTTCGTCCTTGGGTGTGTAGTGCATGGGATTTCCTCCGGTATCCAATCAGAATCGACAGCGCGGGCGTGAAACGTGACTTCCCCTAACGTTTCACGCTTCGCGTTTCACGCCGTTCCTCCCCGTCAGCAAAACCTCTGTCAGATGCGGGTCTTGCAGCAGAGCAGCGCCTTCACCCTCCATCACCACCTGGCCGCACTCTACCAGATAGGCGCGGTCGCTCAGGTGCAGCAGCCGGCGCACGTTCTGACCCGCGATCAAGATTGTCACACCGCCATCGTTGATCTCGGCCAACGTCTCGCAGAAGCGATTTGTAACCCCGCGCGCCAGCCCCAGGAACGGGTCGTCCAGGAGCAGCAGTGTCGGGTGGGCCATCAGCCCGCGCCCGATGACCAGCATCTGCTGTTGGCCGGCACTCAGGTTGCCGGCTGCCTCGTGGCGCTTCTCCCAAAGAGCCGGAAACAAATGATACACGCGATCCAGAAGAAACGCCATCTCCTGGCGTGCACGGCGGGTGTAGGCGCCCAGCTCCAGATTCTGGTTCACCGCCATATCCAGAAACAGATGGCGTGCCTCAGGGATCAAGGCGACTCCCTCTTCGACCAGGCGATATGCCGGCAGGCTGTCAATCCGCTCGCCGGCCAGCCGAATCGCCCCGCCGGTCGGGTGCATCAGCCCCTGGATGGTGCGCAGCAGCGTCGTCTTGCCTGAGCCATTGGGACCAACCAGGGCCACCATTTCCCCGTGATTGACGTTCAAGGTGAGATCACGCAAAACATGCGCTGCACCGTAGAAGACGTCGATGCGGTCGATGTCAAGAAGCGGTTTTGAATTCTGCATTTCATTCCCCAGTCGCCGATAGCGATAGTGATCTGCTCGCTATCGCTATCGCTATCACTATCACTATCGCTACCTCACTCCCCCATGTACGCGTCCATGACTTGAGGATCGTTGAATACGGCTTCAGGCGGACCTTCCGCGATTATGCGACCTTTGTCCATCACCAGGAGCCGGTCAACGATGTCGGCCAGGGCATGGAGCGCGTGTTCCACGCCCAGAATCGTCAGACCGTCGTCGCGCAGGCGAGCCAGCAGGGCGCGCAACGCAACGCCGCCGGCCGGCGTCAGCCCGGCGCCGATCTCATCCAACAGCAGCAGGCGCGGTTGAGTGGCCAGCGCGCGGGCCAGTTCCAGCCGTTTCCGCTGCCCCATGCTGAGGGTCCCGCCCAGGTCGCCGGCCTTGTCCGCCAGATCGACCACCTCCAGCAGCCGCGCTGCCTCCGTGCGGGCTTCGGCCAGCGACAGCCGGCGGGCGTTGCCATAGACGGCGCCGACAGCCACGTTGTCCAGCACACTCAAGTGATCGAACGGCTTCACCGTCTGGAATGTGCGCGCCAGACCCAGGTGGCACCGCTCGTGGGCCGGCAGACGCGTGATGTCGTGGCCGGTGAAGTGTACCGTGCCGGCGGTGGGCGCCACCCGACCAGCAATCATGTTGATCAGTGTCGTCTTGCCCGACCCGTTAGGTCCCAGCAGGCCAACGATTTCCTGCTCTTCGATCTGCAAGCTCACGCCGTCCACCGCCACCAGGCCGTCGAAGTGCTTCACAAGCATGTGACACTCAAGAAGTACCATATTCGAGAATCCAGCCCATGAGACCCCTCGGCATGTACAACACCACAAAGATCAGCGTTGCGCCGTACAATACCAGGTGCCATGCCGGAAAGAACCTCTGAAACAGGAGCGCGTCCACCAGATAGAGCAACAAGCCTCCGATCAGCGGGCCGGCCAGGCTGACCAGACCGCCGAAGAGGGACATGACCAGGGGCAGACTGGATACGGACACGCTGAAGACCAGGTTTGGCTCCAGGTAGTGCAGCACATGCGCATACACAGCGCCGCCGGCCCCGGTCACGGCCGCGCTGACCAGCAGAGCAATCACCTTGATTCGCATGGGGTTGATGCCTATCGCGCCGGCTGCTTCTTCGCTCTCCCGAACAGCCGTGAAGGCCAGACCCAGGGAACCATGAATCATCCAATGAATGATCAACAGCGTCGCAACCAAAAAGATCAGCGCAACATAGTAGTTTGGGAGCCGGCTGGTCTCAAAATCCACGTGCAGCATCCCCAGACTGAACGCTGGAAAACCGGGAATGCCCACCAGCCCCTGGGCTCCATAGGTCAAACTGTCCCAGTTCAACACCACAGACTTCGCCACCTCGGCTGCGGCGAAGGTCGCCAGGGCGAAGTACAGGCCGTGAAACCGGAAGCATACCAGGCCGACAACCACAGCGAACAGCACGGCGGCGACGGTTCCCAGAACGAGACCCACCCAGGGCGACACATCAAGGCGAAGCACGCTCACCGCCGAAGCATAAGCGCCCAGCCCGAAGAAGGCAGCGTGGCCCAGAGAAATCTGGCCGGCGCGGGCCAACAGAAACCAACTGATCGCCAGCCCGACGAACAGATAGCCGAACGTGAGAGTCAGCAGATAGAAGCGGTCGAACCCCAGCGCCGCCGGCAACAGACCCAATAGCACCACAACAAGAAACGCCAGCGGATTTCGGATTCCGAAATCCGAAATCCGAAATCCGAAATCCGAAATCACGTCGTCAGTCCTCTGACCAGTCCGCGAGGCCGGGCTACCATGAGAGCCAACAGCACGATGAAAAACACCGGTTCTCGCCACTCGGCTCCCAGCGTCAGCACGGTGCCCGCTTCCAACAGCCCCAGCAGCACGCCACCGATGAGCAGCCCCCGCACCTGCCCCACACCTCC
Source organism: Anaerolineae bacterium (assembly GCA_046753605.1). GTDB lineage: Bacteria > Chloroflexota > Anaerolineae > Epilineales > JAANWY01 > JBHHTZ01. The sequence continues at coordinate 6,568 of JBHHTZ010000082.1, read as the reverse complement.
GAAGATGGTGAGAATGATCGCAATCACCGTGGCCGGCCGGCCCGCCGCTGGATGCACGTAGTTCATGGCGGCAAACAACGGCCCGGCCATGCCGGCCAGAGCCGCACCCAGGGTGAAGGTCCAGGTATCCACGCGATTTACGTTGATGCCCATCAGCATGGCCCCATCCCGATCCAGGGTCGTCGCGCGCATGGCCTGGCCGACGTAGGTGCCGTTCAGGAACCAGTGCAGGGCCCCGATGGTCGCCAGAGACAGCAGAGCAATCACTACCCGACCGTATCCGACAGCGATGCTTCCCACGACCAGGCTGCTGCCCAGCCGGCCACCGCTCATCAGTTGGTAGTCCGCCGAAAAGAGACCGATCATCACGTTCTGAAGCAGGATGGACAGCCCAAACGTCACCACCAGCCCATTCAGCCCGCGTGGTTCACCCATCCGGCCAATGACGCGATAGGTCAGCCAACCGACGAGGGCGGCCAACAGCATGGCCGGCGGGATAGCCAGCAACGGGTTCAGCCCGTAAACCGACCCCAGCCAATACCCTACGTAGGCGCCGATGACCATGAACTCACCGTGCGCCATGTTGAACACGCGCACCACCCCCAGCACCATCGCGAACCCGACGGCGATCAGGGCGTAGAAGCAGCCAATCAGCGCCCCGTTGACGAGACTTTGAACCACGGAAGCCATGGGAACAGGGGAACTCAGAGGAACTCTGGAGAACTTCGGGGAACTCAGAGGAACTCTGGGGAACTCTGGGGAACTCTGGGAACTCAAGGCCACCGAGTTCCTCCGAGTTCCCCCTGAATTCCGTTAGTTCCCCCGAAGTTCCCTCCAGTTCCTCTGAGTTCCCCTGAATTCCCCCCAGTTCCTCCGAGTTCCCCCGAAGTTCCTCCGAGTTCCCTCTAGTTCCCCGTGCTCCCCCTTTCTCCCCACGCCGGCATCGGGAACACTGCCTCGCCCGTCGCCTGTTCCGGCGGCCAGATCACAGCGCTGCCGGCGCCCTGGATCTGCACGACGGCAATCTTGTAGTGCATCGACTCACCGTCGGGGTCGAACTGCACTCGCTCCAGCGGCGTTGGGATGTCGAGGCTGGCCAGAGCATCGCGGATGTTTTGCGATGTGATGGGTTGGCCGGCATCCGCCACGTTATGGATGGCCGTCAGCAGCACCAGGCCGGCGCTGTACCCGTGCTGTGTCAACCCGCCTGCCTCTTCGCCGGTCGCTTCCTTGAACCCCTGGGCGAACTTCTGGGAGGTTTCCTCTGCCCCCGGCGTCACCAGCCCCAGCGCGGGGTTCCAGATGGCCGTGCTGGATGTGTAGTTGGCCGCTTCACCCAGCTTGAACACCGGCGCCCGCAGGCTGGCGCCAAACATGGCGATGAACCCACCGATGTTAATGTTCTGCTCCTTCAACTGGCGGATCATGAGAACGTTGTCGCCCGTAAAGCCCAGGGAGATCAGCACCTGAGCATCCGCATCACGGACTTTGGTCAGCAGCGGCGTGAAATCAGATAGTCCGGGCGTGAACTTCTCCATCACCGACACTTTGACGCCGCCGGTCTCAAGAAGCTCCTGCAATCGCTCGGAGGTCTGGGTGGCGCCCGGCGTCACCGAGTGCAGAATGGCTACGTTGTCCGCGCCGAAGGCATCGGTGACAGCGCCGGCGGCGGCTTGCGCAAAGCCTTCCAGATTGGCCAACCGGAAAAAGAACTTGTACCCGCGTTGCACCAGACGCTTGTCCAGGGAGGCCGCAGCCAGGTAGGGCGTCTGATTCGTCTCGGCCACCTCGCTTACCGGCCCGACAAGCGTGTCCACATAGCCACCAACCAGCGCGACAGCACCCTCACGGGTGATGAGTTCTTCCGCTGCCGCCGACGCATGTTCCGGCTTGCTCTCGTCATCGCGAGTCACCAGCTTGACTTGCCGGCCAGCAATCCCGCCCTGTTTGTTCACTTCGTCGATGGCATACTGGATGCCGGCATGGACCGGCAGGCCCTGGGCGGAGTTAACGCCGGTCAAGGAGTTGATCTCGCCGATCACAATCGGTTCGCTTTCGGCTGGTAGCGGTGAAGTCGGCGCCTGGCCCGGAGCTGCCGGCGTGGCAGGAGAACATCCGACCACGGCCAGCACGAGCATCACCAAAGCCATGTATGTCAGGCCTGGCCTGAGGCGCCCCTGCTCCGATTTGGCCTTATGACGAAACCTCGGTCTGATGGAGCCGTGGCCAGAGTCTGGCGAAGGGGGCCGAGGCACAGGCTGAATCGAGCGGGGTTTGCAGATACTGTGAAGTAGTTGTAGCATGGGACTCCTCCTGTAAATTGTTGGGCATCGCAAAAGCAGGCAGGCCGACCCGTGCTCACTGGGTCGACCTGCATAGCAGCGTTGACGATGCCGGCCGCCTACCATAAACCGTGATACCCTTCACCGATTGGTGAAGTTTTGTACAATCGCTTGTTATTATAGCATTTCTCGCCGAAAATGGCAAATTGCGGCATGGTTCACGAGCAGATTCTGAACGGGTAGCATTTTTGCAAACTGAGAATGGCCCCACTGGCAGGGTTATTCGCAACCTTTTAGGGCCATTGAGAGCCTATGATGGGCGAAGGTCTCCTGACCGAGCCCGATTCGCCCCTTCGGCAGGCCCTTCGATGAACGCCGCGGCCGAGGCCTCGGAGGAGGCCTCAGAACGCTGTTCAGGACGTCGCTCGGTCAGGAGACCTTCGGCGATCAAAGCCGGGCAAGCCCAAGCTCGAAGTGGTTTGCCTGTCGCTCGGAACTGCCATAAAATTGCGGTGGTTGTGATACACCGTTGTCAGGAGGTAATGACATGAGTCTTCAGCCGGCCCCCACCATCCGTCCTACCAGGCAGCCACTACGTCCTCGCGTCGCACCGCTGCCCGAGCCACCGCCTCTCAACCCGGGCGACCACCTATCCCGCGCCGAATTCGAGCGGCGCTGGGCGGCCGCTCGCGCATCGACGAGGACGACTATGTCGAGGGTGCCCCGGAGCTCATCGTGGAGATTGCTGCCAGCAGCGCGTCTTACGAGCTGCACGCGAAGCTGCGCGTGTACCAACGCATCGGCGTGCAGGAGTATCTGGTCGTGCAGATGTACGAGCAGCGGGCGGACTGGTTCGCCTTGCGGGAGGGGGTCTACGAGCCGTTGGAGCCGGACGAGGCCGGCGTGCTGCGCCGCCAGGTGTTTCCGGGGCTGTGGCTGGAGCCGGCGGCGCTGTTGGCCGGCGAACTCGCTGCGATGCTGGACGTTCTGCGCGAGGGTCTGGCCTCGCCGGAGCACACTGCCTTCGTCGAGCAGTTGCAGACATCTTCGCCATAACCTCTCGCTACGATCTTCAACATTAGTATCCGGCTCTCTAGGGCGACGCCGGCACCTTGAACAGCAGGCCAACCCCGTACCCGACCATCGCGCTCAAGGTGCCGATAAGCGCCATCTCCAGCCCGCTCTTACCCGGACGACCGACTGTCGCTCGAGCTTTGTAGACGCCCACGGCGAAGAGTGTGAGGGCCGAAACCAGAATGGAGACCCCCATGCTCACCTTCACCGGCAGCAAGGCAAAAGGAGCCAGTGGAATCAGCGAGCCTATGACGGCTGCGACACCGACCACAAGTGCCCTGCGCAAGGCAGTTTGGCGATCGGTTGGTGTCAGTTGATGCTCCTCTGTCATCATGACCGCCACCCACACATCCTTGTTCGCGGTAATCGTGTCCACAATTCGGTCCAGAAGTTCTCCTTCAAATCCTCTGCGTCGATAGATGTCGCGAATCTCCTGCTGCTCCAGTGTGGGGACCTCTTGAACGTGCCGGTATTCGCGCTCGAGTTCACTCATATAGAAGTCGGACTCGGCCAGCGTGGCGGTGTAGGCCACGGCACCCATTGAAACCGATTCGGCGAAGGTGGCTGCCAGGCCGGCGGCCATCACGATGCGCGGATCACCGGTGGCCGCCGCCACGCCCAGGATGACGCCAAGCACATTCACCAGTCCATCCTGCCCCCCCAGAATCACATCTGCCAGCGCAGAGGCATTGCTGTGTGGATCAATGTGTGTGTGGTGGTGAAGCTCGCTGTGCATATTTCAAATCCAAGTCCGTCCACGCTTTGATGGGCGAAGGTCTCCTGACCGAGCCCGATTCGCCTCGGTCAGGAGACCTTCGCCCATCAAGTCCCAAGTCCATCTACGCTAGCCACTCCCGCTTCTGGCTACAGGTGAGAATCCCTCGAAAACTCGTCGGTCTTCGGCCTCCAACTGCGCCAGCAGATCGGGGCCCAGGCGGGTGTACACACGCTGGGCAAACAGCTCCATCCATACAAACTGTCGGGCGATCAGTACCAGATTCCGGTTGCGGGTGATGGTGGCTGTCATTTCCAAATCCGTACTGGCAATAAGCGCCTCTCCACCATCCACCACCACCACCAAGTTGCCCGTCAGTTCCTGAAGCTCGCTCTCCAGCGGCGGGTGCCGCGCCACCTGGCCACAACCAAGTTCGCCCTCCCCCGTCAGCAGAGCACTAATCGCAACTTCTCTCTCGGATGCCCGCACGACATCCTCACGCAGCGCATCGAGGTCGGGGTCCGAAAGGACGAGCATGACCTCGGATTGGGCCTTTTGGATCATCTGGCCAGCATACGCCAGCACAGCCTCGCGCCCGGTTGAGGTCCAGAGGCGTTCCTCATCGTGGGCCATGTACAGCCGGCCCAGACCATCCCGCAGGCTCTGCATCAGCCGGCTGCGCTCCTGCTGATAGCGATCGAGCAGTGCATCCGGCGGCAGCGGGCGGTACAGCGTGGCCTTGTTTTCGGTCGATTTGAGCACGGCGCCGCGCGTCTCCAGCCGGCCCAGCGCTTCGTAGACCATCGAACGTGGCACGCCGGCCTTCTTGCCCAGTTGATAGCCGGTCGCCGGGCTCTCGCGCAGCAGCGCCATGTACACTTTGGCTTCGTACTCTGTGAAGCCAATAGCCGTCAGATCTGACAGCAAATCCATGAACCCCCAGTCGGTTAGTAGTTTGATGACAAACCAGTAGTTTGATTATAAACTACTAGTTTGTCACTGTCAAGTGGCAGGGACTGCTTTGACCAAATTCCGACCCACTTTTGACCCAGTTGGCCGACAGGATAGACTATCATTAGCCTCAATTCTCTTACAGTGAGCTGATGGCCCGGACCATTCCCGATGCCCAGTTGGTCGCTCTGCGAGATGGCGACCACCTGCTGCTGGGCTGGCAGGAAGAGCTTGGGGCGAGGGTGGCTGAGTTTCTCAAGCAGCACGCTGACTGAATTCGGGGTGCTAGCCGCCCGGTGTGTCCATCCTGACTTGCCCTTCGCGAGAACTTGCGCGACAATTATGCCATAATCTGTCATAAACCTGGTGTATAATGCTGTCGCAAGTTGTCCAGAGGACGGTTCAGGGAAGAGGGCAATGTCGAACACGGCTACCCGACTCATCACGCTGATCATGCTGCTGCAACGCCGGCCCGACGACCGCCTACGGCGTGGCCGAAAACTTCGACGAGAGTACCGGCGAATTCGACTACATCGCCGCCTACGAGGTGGAGAGCACCGCCGATGTGCCAGAGGGCATGGTCAGCGTGGGTTTGCCGGCCCAGACCTACGCCGTCTTCACCTGTACCCTGCCTACGATTGGCGACACTTTCCAGTCTATCTACCAGTAGTGGCTGCCGCCGTCGGGCTATCAGCGTGTAGCCGGCCCCGAGTTCGAGCTCTACGATGAGCACTTCGATCCCAACAGCCCAATCTCGGAGCTGTACGTTTACATCCCGGTCGAGAAGGCGTAATGAGTCGTCGCCGGCCTTCGACGCTGCCTGCGTCGAGGGCCGGCGACAATCAGACGAAACCCATCAAACAGAATGGAGGGAAGGAAGAATGTCCAAAGTGGATTTCAAGAAGGATCTCAAACACCTGTACAACCCACCAAAAAGCAAGTTCACCATCGTGGATGTGCCGGCGATGAACTTCCTGATGATCGACGGCCACGGCGATCCGAATAACAATCCGGCCTTCCAGGATATTTCGGATGCCCTGTATGGCATGGCGTATACAGTCAAATTCGCGCTGAAGGCCCAGGGCATGGATTACGTGGTGCCGCCTCTGGAGGGTCTGTGGTGGATGGAGAACATGGGGGAGTTCAGCCTGGAGGCGAAAGATCAGTGGTTGTGGACGCTGATGATCATGCAGCCGGAATGGGCAACGCCCGAGGTCTTGGAGGAAGCCCGCGCAACCCTGGCGCACAAGAAGAATCCGCCGGCGTTGCCGAGCTTGCGGTTCGAGACGTATGCTGAGGGACTCTCAGTGCAGATCATGTACGTCGGACCCTACGCGGACGAAGGCCCCACCATCGCCCGGATGCACGCCTTCATTGAGGCCGAAGGCTACGAACCGAATGGCAAGCATCACGAGATCTACCTGAGCGACCCCCGGCGGACGGCTCCGGAAAAGCTCAAGACCGTTATCCGCCAGCCAATCAGGAGGCTGACACCTTGACGAGCGGCCACAAAAGCCACAGATAAGAGCCGCGACTACATCCGCAG
>JBHHTZ010000081.1:0-10465 GCA_046753605.1 Anaerolineae bacterium | reverse complement strand
CTCGTCGATGAAGTCGTCCGGTCGCCCCTGGAATTCGTCGGGAACGGCGTGGGCAGCCAGAAACGTGGGGAGCAGACTGATAGGATGCTCAGTGTGCAACACAGAGATAGCCGCCAGTATTTTCAATTCGGAGTCGAATGACAGGCCATATCCTGTTTTGACTTCAGCCGTGGTGGTCCCGTGGGTCAGCATGGCGTTGAGCCGCCTGCGCGACTGGGCGACAAGTTCGCGCAGGGATGCCCGCCGCGACGCCCGCACGGTGGACATGATGCCGCCGCCGGCTGCCATGATTTCCTGGTAGGTCGCGCCGGCGATGCGCTGTTCGAACTCATCGGCCCGATGGCCGGCAAAGACCACGTGGGTGTGGGCGTCTACGAAGCCCGGCATGACAACCTGGCCGGCCGCATCCAGCTCCACCCGTGCCGTGACGGCGCTCCTCACCTCCGCCGTCGGCCCGACGTGAGTGATCTGCCTGTCGAGAATCGCTACAGCTCCCCCTTCGATCAGGCCAATGGCTTTCTGATGGCTGCCTCGCAGGGGACCTTCGGGAGTTGCGCAGGTCAGCAGTTGAGTAGCGCTATGAATCAAAAGGTCCGCTTTCATGGTCACTCCGCGCCGTATCCGGCCGCTTTGTACATCTGGCCATTGTACACATATTGGGCAGCGCCAAGGCGAATGAGTTCTACCTCGTCATCCGTCACCTGGCGAACGACTTTGGCCGGCGTTCCCAGGACGAGGGAACGGGGCGGAATCTGGGCGCCCTCGGTGACGAGAGCGCTGGCCCCCACGATACTCTCCTTGCCGATGACCGCACGGTTCAGCACCGTCGCTCCCATGCCGATGAGCACGTCATCGCCCACCTTGGCACTGTGGACCACAGCACGATGCCCGACGGTCACACCATCCCCGATGATGCAGGGCGAGCCAGGGTCGGCATGGACTACGGAGCCATCTTGAATGCTGGTGCGGGCACCGATCCGCACGCGTTCGACTTCGCCGCGAATCACCACGCTGAACCAGATGTTGGATTCAGAACCGACGTGTACATCGCCGGCGATTACAGCGTTGTGCGCCACGAAGGCGTCGGGGGCAATCTGAGTGAGTTCCGGATCGAGTTTGACTTCAAATGGCATAAGACAAATCCTTATCTTTGGGATCAGACCATGTGGGATGTTCTCACGCGCGATGTGACGCGCATCACGAGGTGCGCGGGCGCAGCCAGCGCGCGATCTGAAGCGCCGCCAACCCGCACAGGATAACCAGGCTGGCGAACGCCAGTTTGATCCCCACCGAGTCCGACGTGCCGATGGGGTTGTCGGGATGAATGATCAGCGGCGTGCGGAGGAGAAGCCACCAGACAGCACCGGCCATCAACGCATTCAGCGTACTCTTGACTTGAGGATTGTCCAGCAAGGCTCCGCCTACCTGAAATGCCACGGCCACGATGAAAATCTGTGCCGCCATGGCCCAGCGCGGCTCGGCCCAGAAGACGCCATTCCATGCCAGGTCGGCAGCCACGACGCTGAGGGGCAGGTAGCCACCCCAGAACAGAATCGCCGAGCGCTCGACGCCCTGCGACCAACGGTGCCACGCCGGCTTGTCTGTCAGCAGGTGCGTGACTCCCAGGATGCCGGCAACCGTGAACCCCGCCAACGCTACCCACACCATGGCGCCGTGCAAATACACCAGCCGGCTGACGTCGCCCAGCACCCGATCCAGCGGGGCCACAACCAGCACCAGGGCGATGACCGCTGCAATTAGCAGCAGAGACCCCCCCACACGAGTCATGCGCAAGAATTGATTCGACGCCATTTGTTTCTCCACTCCAAGACTTTTGAAATGCCGGCGTGACGCGTGGCTGGTCTCTTGCGTTTCACGCATCACGTTTCATGTTTCACGTGTCGCGGGCAGTGGGGGTCGCTGTTGGCGAAATCCCCGCCAAAGGCCATAACCACCGCCGGGCAGCCCTTGCACAGATCCAAATAGGTGCAGCTCCTGCATGGACCTTGCATTTTCTCCTCCAGTCGCCGGAAACGATTGAATACCTCCGAGTCCTGCCAGGCCCGCATGAAATCCCCCTGGCCCACATCCGACCAGCGCACGTGGCTGCACGGCAGCACTACGCCATCCTGCAGCACGGTCACGAACTTCCGCGCAGCACAGCAGCCCCAGACGCCGGCTGCGTACAACCGCTCCGGCGGTCGGTCGGTGAGAAGGAAGGTGAGGGAGGCGTCCAGCGTCGTCTTGCAGTCCACCGGCAGACCTCGGAGGTCTTCACGGTATCTCGCCAGACCAGGTGCGTTGTCTGAAGCGACCGTTGAGCCTGAAGGAGGTGCTGTGGAGACCTCCGAGGTCTTGATGCGACCTCTGGCTTCGGATTGTAGCTTGCGCAAGACTTTCTTTACAGTCCGATAGCCTTCTGCGTCGAGTGATTCCTGCTGCAGCCAGTCCCCATCGGTGGTGGGAGGCTTGGGGCGCAGCAGGTTGACGGTGGCAGCTCCCAGCCGGCGGCCCAGGTGGACGACCTCCTCCAGTTCCGCCACGCCGCTGCGCGTGATGAGGAAGTTGATCCCAAAACGCAAGCCGGCCTGCTGACAGGCGTGGATGGCAGCCATAGCGCCGGCGAAGTTGGGCCGGGTGGTGGCGTTTGTCTCCTCCGTTGCGCCGTTGAGGGAAATCTGCACCTGGCCCAGGCCGGCTTCCTTCAGTGCCAGCGCTACGTCCAGCGTGAGACGATTGCCGTTCGTAGTCAGATTCGGAACAAGCTGGTGCTGCCGCGCCAGGCGCACCATGTCTACGATGTGAGGATGCAGCAACGGCTCCCCGCCACCAAGAGCGATCTGGAAGACGCCGGCGCGCTCTGCCTCCCGCACCACCTTGTCGAAGAGTTGAAAGGGCGCATCGTCCGGGGTGACCTGGGAGCCAGGCCGGACGGAGTAGAAGCAGCCGGTACACGCCAGATCGCACCGCCCGGTGACGGAGAAGTGGATGGTTTCCGGCGCGGCCAGGGAGCGGGGCGGAGCGGTTGTGCTCGGTGCCAGGTCGCGCACTCGCTCAAGCGTTTTCACCGCGCCATCGGGCCGGCCAGGTACCACGAAACGCTTCTCCCGCAGATACTGGACAAAGAAGATGGGGTGATCTCTCAGCGCGCCCTTCACGAAGCCGACGAGTACGTCCAGCCCTTGAAGATTGAGCAAGGCTGTCTCGGCCGTCTCCTGCTGGAAGAGCAGCGCGCCGTCAGGCTCCGGGCGAATGAGAGTATGAGGCGAAAGTGTGAACATGCTGTTTCCCATCTCCGTGATCAGTAACCAGTGATCAGTAGTCAGTAATCAGTGATCAGTAATCAGTCAACATGTCCGGGTGGGACACCCTGAAGCACGAAAATGCTAGATGGCTTGTTGGCTTGCAGAGTGCTCAGCCATCCAGCCATCCAGCCAACCGGCCAACTATTTTCAGAGCAGATTCTGATCACTGATCACTGTTTACTGATCACTGTTCACTGTCTCAGTAGATCATGTGGAACTTGATGCGGGCGGCAGCTTTCTTGGCTGCCAGTTCCAGCAGGTACTCGTAGTAGGGGTAGATGAACTGGCCGTCGTCCATCCAGCGCCCGGTGACGGTGAAGGTGGCGTTTGGATTCAGGCGCACGCGCAGGCTGAGATGCTGGCGCCGGCTGATGTCTTCCAGCACGTAGTCTCGCGGCGGACCAAAGCTCCAGCCGGCCAGATCGTCCAGCAGCCCCACCTCTTCGTAGCTGTCGTGGACTATGCGGTATGCCCATCTCTGCTCCTCAGGCGACAGCTTGTCCGCCCCCACCAGGGAACAGCCGAGATAGAGCACCACACCGTCCAACGGAATCTCTTGTTCGGAGTAGTAAATCGTCTCGTCCACCTCATTACCTGGTGTGAACTCGTAGTCGTAGTCTGCGGACATCTCTCGCTGCTCGTCCATCAGCTCGAAGCGGAATATCTGGCCGTCCAGGAGTTCCTGCCGATGCGCGCCCACGTAGTTGAGGATGGTCTGAACAGCCAGCACGCCTATTCGAGAGCCGCGCCAACTGGTGGGGTCGAACTTGGCGATCTGCTTGTCCAGGTACTCCGCCGTTTTCGCCGTTAGCTTGTCGCCCAGATCGCCGTGCTCTGTGATGAAGTCACGCAGGCGAATCATCGGCTCATCAAACCGCAGGTAGCAAGAGCGGACGAAGTAGCCGGAACTGAGCAGGCCGCGCACCAGCGTTCCCATTTCTTCAGGAACCTGAACCGGCACCTCGTAGGCTGCCTCCGACGAATCGATCTCGTAGCCCGACCATCTTGCTTTCAGCATAATACACCTCCCTGTGGCTGACAAATGGATCACTCAGTGAGTGCCGATAGTGCATTGTTAGTCTATCGCCCCTACCTCATGCAAGTAGCGCTCCAAGCGGGTCACAAAGTGCTCAGCATCGGCAACGATTCGCTCCGCATCCTGCACAGTGAGTGGAGCGGCATCCAGGTCGTAGTCTTGCTCTTCCCGGGCTTTGCGCGCTCTGGTGTAGATTCTGCCGAATTCCGGTTCAACGTGTCCAGGCTTCACAAGGAACTCACCAAACGCGGATTGAGTTCCAGAATGCCGGGCACGTTCAATATCTAGCCACAACAGAGCCGCAGAAGCGGCGTGAAAGACCGTGTAGTAGGCCCGGTTGACTGCGCCGCGTGAGTGACGTTGCGCCAAGTCATCACGAGCAGTCGCCAGATCGTCCCGATCTCTGGCTAGGCGGACTTGAATGTAGGCACGCTTGGTTGCTTCCTCCATAATTCAACGCCGTCCTGTTCGATATTGCGAGCGAGTAGCAATCGGTGGTCACGCATATTTGCGTAACCAACCTCATCTTTGATAATCAAGGAGGTGACAATGCCGTAGGTCAACTCGATCTCCCACGCGATATCCACAATCTCGTTCCAATACTCCCGGTAATCATCGCTTCTCATCCGCATGACAACCAACACGTCCAGGTCTGACTCGTCATCGAAATCCATGCGCGCTTTGGAGCCGAACAGCACCACCCGCAGCAAGTCGCCGTCGTAGCGTTCGCGCAGGCGGTCAACGAAGGCAACCAGGGCGGCGCGTTCGTTTGGCGTCAGGTGCATCAGACGTTCGTCCATCAACTCTTCCTGTGCTGCCCGCTTGGTCAATCTCATTACTTGTGCTCCATGGGACAGAGGTGATTGTTCTCAAACTAGGCCAGTTCAAACAGCTTTTCAGTCAGCCAGGCGTTGACGAGCGTCTCAACCGAAACGCCACGGGCGCGCGCTAGCGCCTGAGATGTTCAGCATCTCAATTGTACTACACAACCGACTCTTTTCAAACGAGGCGGGGTAGGGGCGATGCAGGTCGGAGAGTAGGGGCGAGGCAGGTCGGATTGATGGTTCATGAGTATAAGAACCCACTCTCCGACCTGCCTCGCCCCTACCCAGGCTCACTCTGGCGCCAGGGAGCCAGCAATTGGGCCGCCCATGCCGCATCCTCGCCTTCCAGCGCCGGCACCGGGTCCAGCCGGTAGTCCACACTCAAGTCGTAGCCGGCCCGGTCGTACAGCTCGTGCAGCAACTGACCCACATCCACAACTGGCTCCTCGTCTCCACGCCGCAGCGGCAGTGTGAAGGTAGGGATTTGGTCCCGAACGTTGAAGGTGTACAAGTCGGCACGCGGCCGGCGGTTGCTGCGGCTCACCATGATGCGGTAGTGGCTGCGGCGCCCGTCGCCGTACACGAGCATCGGCTCGTAGGCGCGAATCAGGTCAATTTCCACCAGGTGGGTCAGCGAGCCCAGGATCGTCAGCCGCTTGGTCTCGTACAGCCGGCGCCCTTCGCCCGGCCGTTTGTTGGTGGGTGACAGCAGTTCCAACGCAGTCACGACCTCGCCACTGGCCACGTCCCGAACTTCCAGGTAGCCTTCCTCGATCAGATCCGGGACGGGCACCTGAACGGTGCGCAGATGACCCCGCGCAGGGGCGGTGTAAGGCTCCGCCGGCTCGCGAACCTTGCGAATGATGGCGACATCTGGCCGGCCAATGAACACCAGTTCGCCAGGCTCTACCCGGTACGTGCGCTTGTCCACCAGCACCCGATAGCGCGGGCGCAAGACAGGTGCCACGGCGTCCGCAATGGCAACGATCAGCCGATGATGCACATCCGGCCAAAGGTCTGGATGCTCCAGGTATGGGTCCATGCCCGGGAAGGGTGAGGACATTACGCACCTCCGTAGTCTAACATCGGTATCTTGATTCCGTGTTTCTGCGCCGTCTCGATGGCCTTCTCATAGCCGGCGTCCGCGTGGCGGGCGACGCCGATGCCGGGGTCGTTGGTGAGGACGCGCTCCAGACGCGCAGCCGCTTCTTGCGTCCCGTCGGCGACGATGACCTGGCCGGCATGCTGCGAGAAGCCGATGCCGACCCCGCCACCGTGGTGAAAGCTGACCCACGTTGCTCCGCTGACAGCATTCAGCAGCGCATTCAAGATCGGCCAGTCCGAGATGGCGTCCGAGCCGTCTTTCATGCCCTCGGTCTCGCGGTTGGGCGATGCCACCGAGCCGGTGTCCAGGTGATCCCGCCCGATGACGATGGGCGCGCTGACCTCGCCCGACGCGACCAGTTCGTTGAACCGCAGGCCGGCCCTGGCGCGGTCCCCCTGACCCAGCCAGCAGATGCGGGCCGGCAAACCCTGGAACGCAACCCGCTCCCGAGCCAGCCGGATCCAGCGCGCCAGGTGCTCGTCTTTGGGGAACAGTTCCAGAATCACTTCATCAGTGCGATACAGGTCCTCGGGGTCGCCGGAGAGCGTTACCCAGCGGAACGGTCCCTTGCCCTCGCAGAACAGCGGCCGGATGTAGGCCGGCACGAATCCGGGGTAGTCGAAGGCTTCGCCCACGCCGGCGTCCAGGGCGCGCTGGCGCAGGTTGTTGCCGTAGTCGAAAGCCACCGCACCCCGACGTTGCATCTCGACGATGGCCGCGCAGTGACGCGCCATGGACTGGTACGAGCGCTTCTCGAACTCCTTGGGAGCGTGCTCGCGCAGCATCCAGGCATCCTCCAGCGTCATCTCCCACGGCACGTAGCTCAGGGGATCGTGGGCCGGCGTCTGGTCGGTGACGATGTCGGGGATAACCCCACGCCTGACCAGTTCGGGGTAGACTTCAGCGGCGTTACCAATCAGGCCGATGGAGCGCGGTGTGCCGGCATCCAGGTATTGGTGGACGCGAGCCAGCGCCTCGTCCAGGTCTTCGACCACTTCGTCCACGTAGCGGGTGTCCAGCCGGCGCTGCGCCCGGCGCGGGTCAATCTCGACGATGAGGCCCACGCCCTCGTTCAGAGTGATGGCCAGCGGCTGTGCGCCCCCCATTTCGCCCAGACCGGCGGTGAGCACCCACTTGCCCCGCAGGCTGGGCCAGCCGGCGGCTCGGGCCGCGGCGCCCAGCGTCTCATAGGTGCCCTGCAGGATGCCCTGGGTGCCGATGTAGATCCAGGAGCCGGCGGTCATCTGACCGTACATGATGAGGCCCTGGCGCTCCAGATCGTCGAACACCTCCTGGGTGGCCCAGTGGGGCACGAGGTTCGAGTTGGCAATCAACACGCGGGGGGCGTTCTCGTGGGTTCTAAAGACACCCACAGGCTTGCCGGATTGGACCAGCAAGGTCTCGTCGTTCTCCAGCTCTTTCAGCGACGCCACGATGGCGTCGAAGCACTCCCAGTTCCGGGCCGCCTTGCCCCGTCCGCCATAGACGATGAGCTTTTCGGGCTCGCCGGCCACGTCTGGGTCCAGGTTGTTCATTAGCATGCGCATGGCCGCTTCCTGCCCCCAGCCCTTGCACGCGAGCTGGGCGCCTCGCGGCGCACGCACGGTTCGTGGTTGTGTCATGAGATGGCCTCCCCATCGGCGTTGATGAGATAGTTTCTGATGCTCAGTATAGCATCCAGGGGAGGCGTTGTCAACAGCTTGCGGGACGCGGGGTTTTAGGAATAGGGGGGGGTTCTCAGATTTCGCGATTGGTGCCAGAATGAGCTGTTTGGCGCTCTTCGACAATCTGCTGGACAATCTGCCAGGTCGCGTCGAAGGCGAATTGCTCTGGGGTGAGGTCGTCCCAAAATTCGTCGAGGCCGGTGGCGCCGGCACGCTCGTAAGCGTCGGCCTGGAGCAGCATTTCCAGGCGGTCGGCGTCCCGCACCAGCCGGCCCTCGACGGTCGAAGCCTCCTTGTCCTCCTGCCAGGATTCTGCGTACGCTTCGCCGGCTGGCCAGCCCTCCAACAGCGATGCCAATGCCTGCTCCTCGGCCTCCTCTTTGACGCCGGAGGGGAAAAAGCGGCCGGCTGGACTCGGAATGTCGCCGGTGACGGACTCGGCCAGGTCGTGGAGCAGGGCCAGGACGAGCAGCCGTTCGCGGTCCACCGGCTCGGCGATGAGGTCGGCCAGCAGGAGAGCGGTCAGGGCAACGCCGTATGTATGGTCGGCGACAGATTCCGCCGGCTGAACCCCTCGCAGGAGCCAGCCGGTTCGCGGCACCAGCTTCAGGCGATTCGCTGCGCGGAGTACTTTCAGTGCCTTGCCCGGATTCATGTTTCGATCAATCGTTCAACATCAAGCAGTGTGCCTGTCCAGTCCGCCGGCTGGTCCTCGCCGGGGTCGTCCGTGACCCAAAAGGTGTGCATGCCGGCTTCGCTCGCCGGCCGGATGTCATTGTCCAGATCATCGCCGACCATCAGGCACTCCTCCGGTGCGTGCCCGATGCGCTCCGCGATCTCGCGGTAGTACGCGGGTTGTGGTTTGGCGAAGTGCATGTTCTCGTAGGACGTGATCAGGGCGTAGGGGAAGCCGGCGACGCCGGCCCATTCCAGGCGATGCAGAATAGCCTGGCGCGGATAAAGCGGGTTGGTGGCGATGACAACGTCGTAGCCCCGGTCGAAGGCTTCCTGCACCACCTGGTGAGCTTCGGGCAGACATCGCGTAAAGCGCTTCAGCCTGGGGAAATCGTGGGTGTAGAAATCCTGGAGGATCGGCATCAGTTTGTCGGCCGGCAGACCCACCGCCGGCAGAAAATCGGCCCAGAACACATCCTTGTTCGTTCGGGTTGGGTCGGTGTTGGCGATCACCCGCTGGGTGGCGTAGATCAGATGCGCCACAAACTCGTCGGGAGAGACCAGATGGCCCAGCTTGTGCGTGAGGGCCTGGAAATAGGCCGGCAAGAACCGCTCGTTGGAGTTGTCCAGCAAAGTGTCGTCCAGGTCGAAGAGGATAGCTCTTGTCACGTGTGGCTCCTATTCCCATGATCCCGTCTCGCCTGTCCCATGAGAATTGTAGCCGTAGGTTGTGATGTGAGTCAAGCTGAGTTGGTGGTGCATACCCATAGTTCCGACCAGGACACGCGTGATGTAGGTGCTTTTGACAACACGCCCGCCGGCATCGCGGCGTTGAACAAAAGGTTTCTGCCTTGACTTTCATGAGAGAATCTACAGACCCCCCAAAGCTTTGAATTCTGAAACAGACAGTGCTACAATTCCCCGGTGATCGAAAGGAGGCGCGTAGATGTCAACGGTTGCAATCAAGCGCTCGGACAAGACGTTGGTATTCGGACCCACTGAGCAGGACCAGATTCGCGAGGTGCTCAAGGGCAAGGTCCGGTGGGATCGACGCACCAACCGCTGGCTGGGCCTGGCACCGATCGATGAACTCAGGACGTTGCTAGAGGAGGCCGGCTACGAAGTTCGCCTGATGGGACCGCCCGCCCGGGAGCAGTGACCGGTGATCAGTGATCAGTAATCAGTCAACAGTCAGCAGAATCCGACCACTGATTACTGATCACTGATCACTGATTACTGATCACTGGGTCCTCACTTGCGGCTGTTTTTCCGCTCCAGGCGCGCCAACCGATGGCGAAGTTCGGCCAGGACCCTCACACGCGATCCGCGAGGCCGCAGATCGCGTGCCTCGACGCGCCGGATGGCCTCGCGGACCAGTTGGATGGCCGGCTCGTACTCGCGCTGCCGATGCTCGTAGTACTTGGCCAACTCCTCGTACGGATACAACTGATTGGCAATGCCGGCATCCACCGAGTCTCTCCAGATCTCTACTGCACGGTCCCACATCGCCCGGCGCTTGTACAGAAACGATAGGTCTTCCAGCGCCCGGCGCCGGATCGTGGGAGCGCAGGGAGCCGTCAGGGCCTGTCGATAGGCCCTCTCAGCTTCATCAACCCACCCCAGCTTCTCGTAGCAGCGCCCCAGGCTGTACCAGTCGGCGCCGTGAACGACGCCGGCTGCCTCTGGCTCAGCGAACTGCTGGGCCATGTGTGCGGTCAGGCTCACCATGGACAGAATGTCGATGGCATTGTGCGTAAACACTGGCTTCAGCGGTCCAGCATTTCCGGTCTTCTCGTATTCGAAGTACAGGGTTGGAATCATCCAGCCTGGGACGTCGCCGTCGCGGAAGAGGCCGA
>JBHHTZ010000080.1:0-10558 GCA_046753605.1 Anaerolineae bacterium | reverse complement strand
CGCCGATGAAGTCGGCGGGCTACGAAGCTGCGCCCCATCAATGGGGCTTTCCCGCCCGGAAACGGGGCGTAGCCCGATTCATCGGGCGCTGCTGCGTAGCACGGGCACTTCATGCCCGTGCGGGCGCCGGCTGAGAAACAGCGCGCCGTTACCGGATTGTTTTCTCAATCTTCATCAGCCATTCCTAGCGACTGATGAACTTTGACAACTTAAACGGGTAATGTCTCGCCAAACGAGGTTCGTCTCGCCGGCGTCGCCCGCCCGCCGATGAAGTCGGCGGGCTACGAAGCTGCGCCCCATGAATGGGGCTTTCGCGCTCGAAAAGGGGCCTCAGCCCGATTTATCGGGCGCTGCTGCGTAGCACGGGCACTTCATGCCCGTGCGGGCACCGGCTCAGATGCACCGTGCATTACCCGATTAGTTTGTCAAACTTCATAAGCGGGTACTACATGCCGATCACTTCGGTGCATTTTGACCGTAACTCCGACTCAACTGCTCCTGGTCCTGATGACCGCCACACTCTTGCTGGCTTTGAGCCGCGTGTGGCAGGTTGCCCTGCTGGCATTCTGGGTTCACTACCTGGCATTGGCAGGGCTGGTGGTTCAAATCGGGCCCTTGGCGAGAGGCGGACTCCGCATTCTGATGGGGGGACTGATCTGTCTGATGCTGTTTCTCACCGCGCGCCGGCTGGGGCACGGGAGGGCAGGCGGGGATTGGCTGCCACGTCGACGTGATCTGTCGGCGTTTGTCTTTCGACTGGCCGGTGTTGCTCTGGCTGGTATCGGCGTGTTCGGGACCACAATACCAGCGCGGTTCCCGTCGCTGCCGGCTGAACTTGTGGTCGCCTCGGTTTGGCTAATGGCCCTCGGATTCGTCGTGGTTGTCACGTCGCGGGAGGCGCTCTGGGCCGGCATGGGGCTGCTGCTGGCAAGCAGCGGGTTCGAGACGCTCTACACAGCCCTCGATCCTCGGCTGGTGGTGGCCGGCCTGCTGGCAGTGGGCGGGCTGCTGTTGGCGCTGATGGTCGCGATAGCGATAGCCGCCGCAGATCAGCGCACAAAGCAGCTCGATCTCAGGTGAAGAACAGCGGATCACTCGGATTCGTGGATTGCGTTTCCCAGAATCCGCCCATCCGAGGGATCCGAGTTCTGACTCTGGCAAGTTGGTGGCAGGCTGTAGCGCGGGAAAGAGGCCGGCAACTGCTGGCAATTTTCCGACACCCTGCATTGACAGACATCCGCTCTTTGACTATAATCCAGTCGAACATCTGTTTCGTTGAACTGGCTGATTTCTAGGGCCAGGGCCCGAGACTTGGTGAGCCGGCAGCCACCGGAGACGATGATCAGGGCTTCAACCTGCCCAACGTCTATCTTGGCTTTGATCTCGTGGATAGGCCGGCGCCCCATCATCCGGGCGCAGGGAGCTTTCGCCTATGACGAAAACACCAGATAGATCATTCGCCGATTACTGGGATGGCGCAGAGAATTGGATAACCCTTGCGTCTGGCGAGTATTACCCTGACATCCTGGAAGACGCCTGTAATCTATACATGCCCGTAATAGCGATATTCGGCCAACTGCTAGGCACATCTTACTCGTCTCAGAACTTATTCGAAAGAATCAGCTTGGTTCAATGTGGCGCGACTATGCCGCTCTAGAGGAAAGCTGGCCCGACAAGATCAAGGTTGTTACTCTCCGCATGGTGCCCGAAAGGATCACCACTGAGTGGCTGGGGGTTGAGAAGGAGGCAGGAGAATAACAATGGCTACGGGGGTTCAGAAAACGAAGTGGAACAGAGAAGTTCTGATAGATGATCCTGCCGATGACTTTTCGAACGTCGCACTAGAAGCCGATCTCTGCTATCGAGGCAAGCTTTCAGTAGACGATGTCTTGGCGACGCCGCCTGCAGAAGTTATGGAGATTTGGAGGGGTGCTGGCGACGAGAACCGGCTTTTCTTCGGTGATAACCTCCCAATACTTGCCAGATTGCTCAAGGACCCTGCCGTACGTGGTCAGGTGAAACTGGTTTACATTGATCCGCCGTTTTCCACTGACAAGGTATACAAGTCACGCAAGCAAGCCGAGGCCTACAGTGATACGCTTGCAGGAGCACACTACATAGAGTTTCTCCGCCGAAGGCTCATCCTGTTGCGTGAGTTGATGGCTGAAGACGGTTCAATCTACGTTCACCTGGATCAGAATATGGTTTTCCATATCAAGCTCGTAATGGATGAGGTGTTTGGCGCTCGAAACTTCAGAAACCTGATCACTCGCAAAAAGTGTAACCCGAAAAACTACACCAGGCGGACCTACGGCAACATATCCGATCACATCCTCTACTACGCCAAATCAGACAAGCCGGTTTGGAACCGGGCCTACGTTCCCTGGACGGAGGAACGAGTAGCCGAAGAATATCCTTACACTGAACCAGATACGGGCCGGCGCTACAAGAAAGTTCCCATCCACGCCCCTGGAACACGGAAAGGGGCAACCGGGCAGCCATGGCGTGGTATGGAGCCGCCGCCAGGCAAACACTGGCAATACCAACCTAGCAAACTAGATGAACTGGATGCCCGTGGAGAGATATACTGGTCGCCTACTGGCAACCCAAGACGTAAAGTCTATTTGGACCAGAGTAAGGGCATTGCTGTCCAGGACATTTGGATGGATGTAAAGGATGCTCATAACCAGATGATAAAAATCACGGGGTATCCGACAGAGAAGCCCTCCGAGTTGCTAGCTCGAATCGTTGAAGCATCCTCAAACGAAGGTGACTTGGTGCTTGACTGCTTCGCTGGGTCTGGTACAACTCTTGCGGTAGCATCGCAATTAGGAAGACGCTGGGTTGGAATAGACAACAGCTCTGAGGCGATAGCAACCATTCTAAAGAGGTTTGCTCATGGGTTAGAACCAATGGGAGATTTCGTGAGCAAGAAAGAGAGCGCAGACTCTTTGCCTCTGTTTGACTTCGCTGATCTTCTCGAGGCCCAAGTGGATAACGGTGATGAGAAAGAACACGCCCACATCATAGATGACTTCACCTTGTACTCCGTTGTGTCACGTGGTGATCACCTGCGAGAAGTACTTTGCCTGGGCTAATGAAGAGAGAGACGGTTCCCCAGCGTCAACGGATCAATATGAACATTCGAGATTACAACCGCGCTGCGTGGAACAGGCAGGTTGAGCAGAGAAACCAATGGACGGTGCCGGTGAGCACGCCGGCCATCACCGCCGCACGCAAAGGCCAATGGGAAATCTTCCTGACACCGACCAAACCGGTTCCGCGGGCATGGTTCCCTGACTTGGAAAACCTCGACGTCCTGTGCCTGGCTTCGGGCGGCGGGCAGCAAGGCCCAATTCTGGCGGCCGCCGGCGCCAACGTCACCGTCCTCGACAACTCGCCGAAGCAGTTGGCGCAGGACCGGCTGGTCGCGGAGCGAGATGGCCTCAGCCTCACCACGGTGGAAGGCGATATGGCTGACCTGTCGATGTTCGCCGATGAGAGCTTCGACCTCATCGTGCATCCGGTCTCCAACGTGTTCGTCCCTGATGTGAGGCCGGTGTGGCGGGAAGCGTTCCGCGTGTTGCGTCACGGGGGCGTGTTGATGGCCGGCTTCATGAATCCGGCAATGTACATCTTCGACCTGGATCGGGCTGAAGAGGGTGTACTGGCAGTGAAATACGCGCTGCCCTACTCGGACGTCACCAGCCCGAGCGAGGAGGAACGGCAGCGCATTCTGGAGAGTGGCCGGCCACTGGAGTTCAGCCACACGCTGGAGGACCAGATTGGCGGGCAGCTCGAGGCCGGCTTTCGGCTCACGGGCCTTTACGAGGATGTTTTCGAAAAGGGAACCGACGCCCTCTCGAAGCACATGCCAACGTTCATCGCCACCCGTGGCGTCAAGCCGTTGCCATTGAGCCAACAGAGGTAGACTAATCTGCATTGGGTGATATCCATGAACGAGTTAGATTCTCTGTTCAAGATGGACAAGGCCAGCTTCTCAACGGCGTCGCTCCTCGAAGAATCGGACGAGAAGGAGTACTGGCTCGCCAGGACCCCTTATGAGCGCCTGGCAGCTTTGGAATTGATGAGGCAAATCATCTATGGCTATGATCCGATTTCCACCCGACTCCAACGAGATCTTACAGTTGCCAAACTCCGACGAATAAGGTCCTAGAGTTCCCGCATTCATGGGGAGAAGTGTGATGAACGCAGTCGGCTATGTCGTAGGAGAAGTTCGAACCGATTCTTTCACCTTCGTCACCAACGCCCACATCGCACCGCCACGCTGGGAGTACGTCGTCGTGCGCAACGTGCAGGAGCGCATCGACGAGGCGGTCCGTGAGGTGGATGTGCTGGCCCAGGTGTCGAGCCTGCAGGTGTCGTCGCGGCTGCTGGACACCTCCATGGGCTACGGCGAGGTGGAGGCCATCCTGAAGCGGTTGGAGACGCTGCCGCCGGTGGTCGTCGGCCAGGCCAAGGTGCTGGGCTATCTGGATGACAAAACGGTGCGACTGCCGCGTGGGGCCGCCATGCCAGGCGCCGAAGTCTACCGCGCGCCCGACGACCTGCTGCGCCAATTCTTCAGTGGAGACGTTACGAGCGGCATCGCGCTGGGGACGTTGATCAACCGACCGAGGGTGGACGTGAAGCTGAACCCCAACGGGCTGCGCCGGCATCTGGCCGTCATCGCCCAGACCGGCGCCGGCAAGAGCTACACCGTCGGCGTCGTCCTGGAGCAGTTGCTGGAGCTCGGCGGCACCGTCATCGTCTTCGACCCGAACAGCGACTACGTGCTTATGCGCCGCGACGAACGCCACCAGCCGACCCCGTTCGCCGACCGTGTACAGGTCTACCGGCTTCCCACAGAGCAGCGCGGACGCATATCGGATGAGGCCATCGGCGGCGCTGAGCGCTTCACCATCCAGTTCTCCAAACTCGACGCCGACGAAATCTGCGATCTGACGGGCATTAGCGAAAAAGCGACGAACATTCGGAAGGCCGTCCGCACCGCCACGGAGAATCTGGACGGGACCGACTACACGCCGCGCGTACTGCTGCAGGAACTCCAACGCCTGGCCAACGGCGGTCAATTGCCGGCCGGCGGCGACTTCACCGCGCCGGCCCACCCCTCCATCGGCGACGCGGAGCGCTTCAGCCAGTTCCTGCGCGACGAAACTGCCCGCAAGGCAGGCCTGAGCAGTGATGGCACTGATGATCTCAGTGACGAAGAATGGTTCGACCGTTCAGCCGAAGCTGAAGAGGCCCCACCCGAAGAACCTGCTCCGCCCCCGTCTCCATCCGACGCCGTCCCCCTTCGACGAGACCAGGACACTCTCATCACACCGGACGTGATCAGCGGCGCCGGCAAGTCGCTGAAACACATCGAACGGCTGGCTCGCATCGACATCTGGGGCTTCGAGGACGTGCCCATGGACCGGCTGCTGCGGCCAATGAGCCTGTCGGTCATCGACCTGGCCGGCATTGACCAGTGGATTGCTGACTTCATCGTGGACAAAGTGCTGCGTGAGACATGGGGGCGAGCCACCACCGAGGGCCTGGCGCGGCCGGTCTTTGTGGTGCTGGAAGAGGCACACAACTTCGTCGCCGGCGGGCGCGACCAGGGGCGAGCGAGCATCATCATCAAGCGCATCGCTTCCGAAGGGCGGAAGTTCGGCATCTTCATGGTGCTGATCACCCAGCGGCCCTATCGCATCCACCAGGACACGCTGTCCCAGTGCAACAGCCAGATCATCATGCGCCTGACCAACCCCGAAGATCAAAACGCGGTTCGCCGCGCCTCGGAAAGCATCTCGGAGAGCCTGCTGGCCGACCTGCCGGGGCTGAATGTGGGTGAGGCCGTCGTCCTGGGGCCGCTGGTGAGGGTGCCGGTGATGGTTCGGGTGGGCCGGCGTGTCTCGCAGGAAGGCGGCAGCGACATCGACGTCGTCCAGGCGCTGGAGAACGCCCGCAGCGAAGTGGTCACCGAGCAAATGAAATCCGAGGCCGAAGAGGAACGGGCATCCCGCCCGCGGACGGAGTGGCGAGAGGAGGTTTAATTGTCAATTGTTAATTGTCAATTGTCAATTGTCAATGGCTGGTTGTGGATCATCTCTCCACGCAAAGCAGCACTAAAATTGACAATTGACAATTGACAATTAACAATTGACAGTTGACAAATGGTCCACATCGTATTCACTGCTGACAATCACCTGAACAAGTACTACGCCAAGATGTCGCCGGACCAGTTGGCACAGCGTCGCCAGCGACTGCGGGAAGCGTGGGCTCAAACTGTCGACTACGCCGTCAGGGAGCGCGCCCACATCTATCTTCACGGCGGCGATCTCTTCGACTCACCCAACCCGCGTACATCAGAGTTGGTCTGGGTAGCCCGCCAGTTGCAGCGGCTGCGCGAGGCCGGCCTGCTCATCTGCCTCATCGGCGGCAACCACGATGTGCCCAAGAGCCGGCTGGGTGGCGCCACGCCCCAGCGCATCTACAACGAGGTGCAGGTCGCCCGCTGCTTCACCCGCACCACCGAGGTCGAGTGGATGACCCACACCGTCGATGGCACGCGCATCGCCATTGGCGGCCTCAGCCCCGACCCACGCCTGGGGCCGGACGACGACCCGCTGGACGGCGTTGTCATCGACCCGCCGGACGCCGATGTGGTGCTGCTGATGGCACACTACGGTGTCGAGGGCACGCTGCACCCGGCCATTGAAGAGCCACAGCTCTCCAAGGCCAGCATAGCTGGCCTGGAGGGCATCGACTATCTGCTCGTGGGGCACGTACACGAGCGGCAGACCATGAAAATCGGGCAGGTGGAAGTCTGTTTTCCCGGTCCGACGGAGCGCACGACCTTCGGCGAGTTGGAGGCCCCCACGGGGTTCATGACACTGAGCTTCCAGGGACGCCGGCCCAGCGTGAAATCCCAGATCCGCCACATCCCCATCGACGTCCAGCCGATGAAACGCCTGGAGATTCGCACCACAGACTTGCCGGCTGATGACCCGACGGAGTACGTCTTCAAGAAGCTAAGGTCGGCCTCCCATGCGGACCAACTCTTGCAGTGCCGCATCGAAGGCCCATTGCGCCGCGAGGTCTATCACCGGCTGCGCTTCTTCGACATCTGGCAGTTGGGCAATGACCTGAATTTCTACTTCGATCTGGACCGGCGCGGTGTGACCATACAAGCGCTGGAGATGCCCGACGCCGGCCGATCGGTGGACCGCGTCAGCCCTCGCCAGGAAATCCGCCGCGTCGCCAGCGCCCTGGCGGCGGAGGCCGGCGACGAAGAGCGCGAGTTGATCACAGAAGCCCAGGAGCTTATTCTAGAGCGCTGGACGAGCCAGTAAACAGTGATCAGTAAACAGTGATCAGTGATCAGTTTCTGAGTGCCGATCCCTGATTACCATCTACTGATTACTGATCACTGATCACTGGTTACTGATTACTGATCACTGGTTTTCGACAGTCATGATCCGAATCCAACGCATTCGCGCCAACAACTTCAAACAGCTTCGCGAAATCGACTTGTTTCTGCCGCCTCAGGGCCGGTTCCTGATCCAGGGGAAGAACGAGGCCGGCAAGTCCACCCTGTTCGAGGCTGTCTTCTTCGGGATTTTCGGCACAGCACTGGTCACGGAAACCGGGACCCGCCGGCTGGATGACCTGATCCGCTACGGCGTGGAGCAAGCCTACGTCGAACTGTGGCTGGACGCGCCAGGCCGCGTGCTGAAGGTGCAGCGTACCATCGTGCGCGACAAACCCAATGAATGGCTGCTGGACATCGTGACGCCCGAAAGCACCGAAGAGGTCCGGGGAAATCGGGCCGTCAACGACCGCATCGTGGATGAGTTGGGGTTTGACGCCGAAGCTCTGCTCAATACTGCCTTCGTCGAGCAGAAGAAGCTGGACAAGCTGGAAGGCATGGCGCGCGCCCAGCGCGAGCAGTCCTTGATGAAATTGCTCAACCTGGAGCAGATGACGAACCTGGAAAGCGAGTTCAAACTCCGGGCGGAGGACCGGCTATCTCTGCAGCGGGCGGAGCAGCGCGCGGAATTGGCGCGAGTCCAGGCTGAACTGCCGAAGAAGCAGCACAAGCTGGACGAAATCGAGCACCAACTGCTCTTCATCGAACTGAAGCGGTCGCTGGAAGCCACACTCCGCGAACGGGCTGCCCTGAATCGCCTTTCCGATGAGGTTGCCGGCCTGGAGGCCCGTCGCGCGGAGATTGCCACACGGGTGGAGCAGGCTGAACGGCTGCGCGAAGGGCTGCAAACCGCGCGGGAGGTCTACACTTTGCGGGAGCGGTCAGCCGACGCAGCCCAGGAAATCCAACGGTTGGAGCAGGCCCTGGCAGAGACCGAGAAACTGCGTGATGAAACACTGCCCAATCTGGCGAAGGAGCGCGAGGCCCTGCAATTGCTGCGAGACCGTTTGGGCCGCGTGGCCGAACTCGAAACGGCGCAGCAGCACTGGCAGACCCGCGTGGATGAGCTGGATGGCCGGCTGGCCACGTACAAGGAAATGAGTGACCAGTTGGCAGTGGCCAGGACCCGCCAGCACGAACTGCGTACCGCCGTCCAAGAAGAACAAGCTCAGCTCGATGAAGCAGACTACCTGACGAACGCCTACCGGGTCCGCGAGGCACTGCGAGATTGGATGGCTGCCCAGGAGATGATGGAGACGCCTGCCCTCCAGGCGGCTGCCCTCGGCGAGGCCCGCGACCAACAGGCCGCATTGAGCCGCCGGCTTCGCTGGGAGGTTGCCGGTCTGGGAGCCGGCACAGTGTTGGCCATTCTGATCACGCGGATTGTACCGCAGTTTGCCATAGCGTCGCTGGTGGTCGCCGCGCTGCTCCTGGGAATCCTGGCGTGGCGAGTTCTGGGCGCTACGCAGGCACTCAGCGTGGTGGCGGAACAGATTGGCCGGCTCCAGGGAGAACAGGCAGCGCGTGAAGCAACTGCCGCGCAGAATCTGGCCAAAGCGGAAGCAGCAGAACAGCGCCTGCACTCTCTCAACGTGGTGGTTCCCAGCGGCCGGGAACGCAGCCGGCAGGCGCTGGCCGAGCTCGACGAGCGTCTGGCCGACCAGGCACCAGAGGCTCTCCAGGCCGACGCGGATGCAGCCCGCGGGCGTCTGGCCGGGACCACCGCCTTGCTCAGCGAAGTCACGCGCGAAGTCGAGCGGCTGACCCAGACCCTGGGGACCATTGATGCGCCAGCGATCCGGCAAGAGTTGCGCGAAGCGCGCCGGCAGGCCGCTGAGGCCGAAGCGACCTTGCGTACACAACGAGAGCGGGCAGCGAAACTGGCCGAGGCACTGAACGTGGAGCCGGACGCCGGCCTGGTGCAGGGGCGACTCGGGGCGCTGGAGAACGAAATCAGCAACGTGAAGCAACGCATCGCGGCGGCCGGGAAAACCGAGGCGGAGTTGGCAAGTCGGCAAGACACCCTCAACGAGCTATGGGAGCGCATCGAGTCCCTGTACAGCGGTCTCGCCGATCTCGGTCTGCAACTGCCGGCGTGGGACCGCGACACCGCGGCCGACGTGATCACCGATGCCGGACAGACGCTGCGGCGCGCCTACGAAGAGGCCGGCGGCGATCAGGTACGCCAGGAACTCCAGCAGATTCAGACAGCCATTGGCCGCAAAGAGGGCGAACGCAACACGCGGCGCGAGCAGGCAGCGACCCACCTGACCCAGGTCAGATCGCACGTGACGCGCCTGGAACTCGCCGATGGCTTTCCGGACGAGCCGACGGACGATGATCTGAAAGCCTGGGTTGAGCGCATCAGCCACCTGGACGTTGAAGACGAGCAGGCGCTGCGAGACGAACGGGACGAACTGCGGGAGCGTGTTGGTTTTCTGCGCGAGCAACGACAGGCGCTGGAGTCAACCCTGGGCCTCACGGGAGAACTGCTCGACGTCCAGGAGACACAGGCGGAACTGGAAGCGAAGCAACGGGAGTTGCAGGTTCGCCAGAAGGCGCGAGAGATTGTCGAGCTGGCACGCCGGCGAGTTGTGGAGCAGATTCTGCCCAGCACCATGGAGCACATGCGCAGGGTGTTGCCGGCGCTGACCATGCAGCGGTACTACGACGCCGAACTGACCGACGACTATCGGATTCGGGTCTGGGATGAGCGGGCCGGCCAGGGAGGCGATTGGAAAGAGAAGAATATCTTTAGCGGCGGCACGAAGGATCAGTTCTCGCTGGGACTACGTCTGGCCTTCGCCCTGGCCACGCTGCCTGAGGAGCGCGGCGCGGCGCCATCGTTCATCTTCTTGGATGAACCCCTCAGTTCTTTCGATAACGAACGTGCCAGGGCACTGCTCCACCTGCTCACCCAAGGGGAGATCGCCCAGAGCTTCGACCAGGTTTTCCTGATCAGCCACGTACGGGTCAACCCCGACCTGTTCAGCTACCACCTCATCATCGACCAGGGGCGCATCGCCGAATCCGACCTGCCCGATGGGATTTCGGATCCCTGAACCGGACTCGTTGGGCGAAGGTCTCCCGTTGGGCGAAGGTCTCCCGTTGGGCGAAGGTCTC
>JBHHTZ010000079.1:0-10666 GCA_046753605.1 Anaerolineae bacterium | reverse complement strand
GGGAGAGGGGGCCGGGGGGTGAGGGCCGTTGCCGGATTAATTCCTCAATCTTCATAAACAGGTTGGGTACGCTGAGTCGGCTACCATCGCCCGGGGAGGACTGATGAAGGTTTGCTTCGCCGTTTTGCACTACGACCCGGCCTACACCGAGCCACAGACCTACCTGGCCCGCGTGCCGATTCACCGGGAAATCCCCCGCGCCCTTGCCGCGTTCGGCCACCAGGTGGACGTGGTTCACTTCTTCCCGACCGACATCGATTTCACCGAGGATGGGGTGGCCTACCGCTTCGTCGCGCCGGGTCGCATCGCTCGACCTATCTCGCAGGTAGCCGGCCACCTCCTGCACCGCGACCGGGTCCTCTACGAGCCGGCCACCCGCGCCATCCGGCGCATCCGTGCCCTCCAGCCCGACCTGATCCACTTCCACGGCACGACACTCAACTGGAACCTGTTCTTCTTGTTCCTGGCTCTTGGCAACCGCGCACCGCCCATTGTGCTCCACTACCACGGAGGCTATCCGGCCAGGAACCGACTGAGCCGGCGGATTCAGCGCCTCAACTTTGAGCGCGCCGCACGCCTGCTTTTCACCACCCGTGCTCATGCCCAACCGTTCATCGACGCCGGCGTTCTCGACAGCTTCGACCGTGTGGTGGAACTGATGGAAACATCCAGCACCTTCCGCGTGCGCACGCGGGCTGAGGCGCGTCGGGAAACCGAAATGACGGGTAATCCCGTGTTCCTGTGGGTTGGCCGGCTCCACCCGACAAAAGATCCGCTGACCGCGTTGCGCGGGTTCGAGCAGATCCTCGCCGCGTGGCCCGACGCCCAGCTCTACCTGTACTACCTGACCGACGATCTCTTGCCCGAGCTCCAGGCATTTGTCGCTCGCCGGCCACCTCTGGCACGTTCGGTTCATTTCCGGGGGCGCGCCCCCTTCGAGCGGATGGAAACCATCTACAACAGCGCCGACTTCCTGCTCCAGGCCAGCCGGCGCGAGTTCAGTGGCTGCGCCGTGCTTGAGGCCATGGCGTGTGGCGTGATCCCCGTCGTGACCGACATTCCATCCTTCCGGGCCATGACCGACGAGGGGCGCTATGGCGTCCTTTTCCCACCCGGTGACGCCGAAACCCTGGCCCGAGGCGTGCTGGCAGTCTCGCGCGCCGACATCCCGTCCCGGTCAGCGGCGGTGCGCGGCCGGTTCGAACGCGCGTTGAGTTTTCCCGCCCTGGCGCGCCGGCTGGAGGCGGTCTACGAAACATGTAGGGCGGGTTTACTACCCGCCGTTTCGGGAGGCGGGTAGCAAACGCGCCCTGCTGGAGATGATGAGACTTCGACAGCGTCAACTCATCCACGTCGGGCTGTGGGCGCTCGCACTGATCCTCGGCGCCCGTTTCGCGTTCTTCACCTTTGGCGCTGCCGTGCGTCCTTCCAACGGCTTTGCTGCTTACTACACGGCCAGCCGGCTTGTGAAAGAGGGGGTTGACGTCAGCCGCTTCTACGACGATGCCTGGTTTCGAGCCGAGATTGCCGAGTACGGACCAGATGTCAACGACATCTACAATCTGAACCCGCCGACAACCGCTTTATTGCTTCTGCCCCTTGCCGGCCTCGACTACACGGCTGCGCGAATCGCCTGGACCTTCTTTAACCTGATGTGTCTCACGGGGGCCGTGGGTTGGCTGATGCAGCAAACGGGCTTTCGAGGATTGTGGATACCGGTTTTCATCGCTTTTGCCCTGCTGTACCAGCCGGTGTACGCCAACTTCAGCCAGGGTCAGGCTTATGTGCTGATGCTGGTGTTGCTTGCGATGGCCTGGCTCGGCTATCGGCATCGGCGGGCGTGGGCGCTCGGCGTGGCCCTGGGGCTGATGTTGGTTCTGAAGACGGCCGGGGTGTTGCTGTGGGTGTTGCTGCTGGTTCAGGGCCGGTGGCGAGCTCTGGTGTGGGGTGCGGCATCAGCGTTGATCGTCGGCCTCGTTACTCTGCCGGGGTTGGGGCTCAATGCGTGGCGCACTTACTTCCACCTGTTGCCAGGCCTGAGTGCTCGTCCCGAGCTGGCCGTCACTGCTTATCAGACACTGCCTGGCTTCGTTCGGCGCCTGCTGGTCTTCGATGAGCGATGGAATCCAGCACCGTTGTTCCACGCGCCGGCGCTGGCAAATTGGCTGGTGGGGCTGGGCTTCGTGGTGATGGCCGGCATCAGCACATACCGGGCCCACATCACGGACCAGGCCGACCTGATCTTCGCTGCATTCGCGTCGGCGAGCCTCATCTTGAGCCCGGTGTCGCTGGATTATCACTACACGCTGTTGCTGCTCCCCATCGCAATCTTGATAGCCTGGGCGCGCGAACCGGCGGCGGCCTGGACTGGCATCGTGCTCGCCGCTGCTATGCTGTTGCTTGCGGCTGACCTTCCCTATCGCGCGCCACAGCTTGCAGCCGGCGCATGGGCCTTGTTGGCCTATCCCACGCTCTATGGGGCGTGGCTTCTCTGGGGGCTGGCATTGTGGGCATGTCGCAGGGAGGTAAGTCTGCTTTGAAAATCGGCCTGATCCTTCCAGGTTTCAGCGCCGGCGAATCCGATTGGTGCATTCCGGCGCAACTGAACCTGGTACGTCGCCTGGCGTGTCGGGCCGAGGTGCATGTCTTTCCGCTGCGCTATCCACACCACCGTCGGCCTTACACCGTCTACGGCGCAGCGGTACATCCCCAGGGCGGGGCGGAGATACGCGGGGTGGGGCGTGCCGCCCTCTTGGCGCGCACCCTGACAGCCGTGGCCGCCGAACATCGCCGCCGGCCCTTCGACATCCTGCATGGCATGTGGGCCGACGAGCCCGGTTTCATTGCCGTGGCCGCCGGTCGGTTGCTGGGAGTGCCGGCGGTGGTGTCACTGCTGGGTGGCGAACTGGTGGGCCTGCCCGACATCGGCTACGGCGGCCAACTCTCTCTCATCAGCCGCTGGCTGACGCGGGTGGCCCTGCGGCAGGCGACCCAGGTCACCGCCGGCTCCGCCTACCTGCGCCGGCTCGCCCGACCGCTCGTCCCGCCGGATCGCTTGCTGCCGATCCCCATCGGTGTTGACACTGACCTGTTTCACCCAGGGCCGGCCAATCCCGGTTGCCTGGCAGAGGGGGAGGTCAGACTTCTGCACGTCGGCTCGCTGGTGCCGGTGAAAGACCAGGCGACGCTGCTGCGGGCGTTCTCGCGCGTCGTCTCGCAAATACCAGACGCTCATCTGCACATCGTGGGCGATGGGCCACTGCGCCATGACCTGGAGCGCCTGGCCGAATTGCTGGGCATCGCGCCGAAGGTGACGTTTCACGGGGCGGTGCCGCACGAGCGAATGCCGGCCTGCTACCGTGCTGCCGACCTGTGTGTGCTCTCTTCGCGGCACGAGGGGCAGGAACTGGTGACACTGGAGGCAGCCGCCTGCGGACGCGCGACGGTTGGCACGGCTGTCGGCCTGCTGCCCGATCTGGCGCCGGCGAGCCAGGTGGCGCCGGTCGGAGATGCCCAGGCGCTGGTGGACGCCCTGTTGGAGGTGATCCAGGACCCGCAGGCTATCACTGCCATGGGTCAGGCGAGCCGGGAGGCTGTGGAGGCCGGCTACACGCTGGAACAGACGGTGGCGCGGTTGGTGCAGTTGTACGCCGGCCTGGCCGGTGTCTGAGGCGGCGGCCAAAGATTGCAAACGTCTGCAGGGACTTGACCTAAGCAGCCGCTGAGACCTCACTAGGATGCAGCCACAAATACTCTCGGACCTCCAGATTCATTCGGTCAAGCTCGGCCAGATAGCCGCTCACCGATAGCCGATAGTTCGTCGGATTGTCTTCCACCTGCCGCAACTGCGCGACCTGCCTCTGGAAGTAGCTAATGCGTTCCAGAGTTACCTGGAGTTCTCGGTCATTTCTGATCATTTTCGATCACCTCGACAATTCCTCGTTTTGTACCGTCTCGTTTAAGCTGCCAATGCTCTACCGTTGCCTGCTCTCCCTCCAGAGTTGCCAGACGGCGTATCCAAAAGATGCTGGCCCCCTCATAGTTCTGGGTCGCTACATGATCAAAGATGAGAGATGTTTCACCAGCTATCTGGTTGGCATCAAAGGTGTTCTCCATCAGAAGAAAGATGTCAACATCAGCCGGATCGGGTTCGGTGGTGACGAATGAGCCAAAAACAATGAAGCGAGCCAGGTGACCGGTCTTGGCCGCCAGGCCATAGATGCGCCCTAACCTTCGGGCCACAACACGCCGCTGAGGTGTACTTCTGCCGAAATGCTGAATCACCTCGGCAAGAGTTGCCTGATGGATACCAGGTGGCAGGTCACCGTTTTCATTGAAATCCGGCCAGTCTTTCATCGTGAGAACTCCTCCCGCGTTGACGATACTATTCTAGCATAGCCTTTGGAAATAGTCACTTTTGACAACAAATCCACGCGGACATATAATTCTCTTGTACAATAGACAGATATGTGGAGGTAAACGATGGCAGTTAAGA
The DNA here is from genome assembly GCA_046753605.1 of Anaerolineae bacterium. Classification (GTDB taxonomy): domain Bacteria; phylum Chloroflexota; class Anaerolineae; order Epilineales; family JAANWY01; genus JBHHTZ01. Next base: position 6,171 of record JBHHTZ010000079.1, on the reverse strand, counting down.
TCATTCCCGTCAGTGAGATGAGGCAGAAACTCAAAGATATCCTATCTGCGCTGGAAGCCACCGGAGAGCCATACTACATCACCCAGTACAGCCGGCCCAAGGCCGTTCTGGTGCGCTACGAAGATTACAATGCCCTGGTCGAGCAGGTGGCGGAGGAGCATCCTCGCATCATCCGCCGGCCTGACATCAGCGGGGGCGCGCCCATCATTCGAGGAACCCGCATCTCCGTACGCCACATCGTTGAGCGGGTCCAGGCCGGCCAATCGGTGGAGGACATCCTGGCTGCTCTGCCTCACCTGACCGCTGCCCAGGTACACGATGCCCTCTCGTACTACCACGACCACCAAACCGAGATAGACGGGCTCATCGAGGAGAGCCGGCCTGAGCAGGTGCTCGCTGACCGCGGCTTGAAGGTCCAGAAAGTTGCTGAGGGTGTCGCAGTGATTCATGATGAAGCCGGGCGATGGTGACGGAAGTGAGCCGCCTCATCACCAACTGGTGTTCCTCGGCGCCGAGTACGACGCTTGAGCTTTCAACGTGATGCCCGGACTGGGGGTCGTAGGAGCCACAATACCACTATCGTTAGCACGGCGCCGGCCACCCTGGCCCCAAACTTCGCCGCAACAGCGCCGGCCGGCCCCTGCGTTGGAATCAGCCAGGCGCCGGCCAGGGCCAACGTGCCGGCCCGCAGCGCATCGGCGGCGGCCAGCAGTTTTGGCTGGTTGAGGGGGAAGGCCAGTAGCAGCACGGGCGTGGTGAACACGTCGAAGATCACTACACCTAGCAGCAGGCGGAATAGAGGAGCAGCCGGCGCGTAGGTCGGGCCGTAGAGCAGCGTGATCAACGGGCCGGCCAGCGGGATGAGAGGCAGCAGCGCCAGGCTGATCAGTCCGCTCCGAATCAGCCCACGGCGGATGTAGCGTCCGAAGGCTCCCTCACCGTCCAGAGCCGACGCCGTCGGAAGCAGAACGGTGTACAGGCTGTGGTTGACCACATCCACCTTGCTCGCCAGGTTCAGCGCCAGGGCGTACGCGCCGACGGTTGCCGGCACGCTCCAGCGGTTCACCAGCAGCACATCGAGCTGGGCCGTCAGCATGGCGAACATGTTCGCCACCCACAACCAGCGCCCGAAACGGATCAGGCGGCGGCCCTCATCTCTCAGGGCGTCTCGATCTGGGACACCCAGGCGCCACTGACCTGGCAACAGCCGGCGTCCGATGGCGAAGCTGACCAACGAGGCGCCGATGCCGAGCACGACCAGCGCCGTGATCAACGTCAGATGCCCCGCCACGGCCAGGCCGGCGGCCAACAGAGCCGTCAGACCGGAGTTCACGATCAGCACGACCGACAACTGGCTGAACCGCCCCGTGGCCTGGAGCATCGCGGTCACAGCGCCGCTCATGGCTGTGGCGACGATGCCCAACAGGGCCAGTCTCAGGAGCAAGCCATCCGCTGGAAGGCCCAGGACGCGTCGAGAGAACGGGCCGGCCAGCAGGATGCCGGCGCCCGCCACCAGCCCGGCGGCCCCAACCTTTAGCGCAAAGAACAGCCGTCCCCTCTCGCGAGCGCCGGTTGGATCTGGTTGCCAGACGGCCGCGATGCGCTTGACCGCTGCGTCCGTCAACCCCAGATCGGCGATAGCGCCGGCGATGCCCACGGCGGCAGCCAAAACGGCGTACACCCCAAAGTCCGCCGGCCCGAGGCTACGGGCAATCAACACGCTGGCAATCAGCCCCAGGGCCAGCCGCGCCACACTGCCGGAAAAAATCACCGCCCAGCCCCGATTCACCGGGTCCGTTGACAACTGCTGGAGGCCGGCGGTCAGAAAGTCCGATAGGTTTCGCGGGCGGCGATTCACTTGCCGATCACCGCCGGCAATCTGGCGGAAGGAGGAAACATGTGCCAGCAGGTGGAATGTATGGGCCGCTGGGTGGCCTCGACGGCCGCCCAGCGGCCTACAGCCAGGATTGGTGCCATACTTGGCCTACGGGACCAGTAGTCGCTGGCCTGGGCGTATCAGCCAGGGATACCTCAGGCTGTTGGCGGCGGCGATCGCCGACGGCCTCGTACCAAAGCGGAATGCGATGGACCACAGCGTATCGCCCCGTTTCACAATGTAGACGCGTGCCCTGAGCGGTGGTTGGGCACGGCTGAGGCAAACGAGCAACCGCTGGCCGGCGAAGATGTGGGACGGATTGACAATGCGATTCCGCAACGCGATGGCGCGGGCCGAGGTGTTGAAGCGCCTGGCGATGGAGAACAGTGTATCCCCTGGTCTCACGGTGTACACGAGGCATTGAGCCTGCCGGCAATTGGGAATCACCAGCGTTTGCCCGCCGAAGATGTGGCGCACGTCTCTGAGCGAATTGGCCCTGGCGATAGCGCTAACAGTGGTGCCGAAGCGACGGGCAATGGAGAACAACGTATCTCCAAAGCGAACCTGGTAGACGCACGTGCCGGCTGTTGATGGCGTCTGCGGAGCCTGATAGGGTTGGGAATGCACAACCCAATCGAAGTTGCCGTACGGCAACCCGATCATGGGTAGGAGCAGGAAGCAGCCCACGACAGTCAAGAACACAAGCGGAAATTTCACACGAGTTGACATCGGAGCCTCCTTTTGTTCAACCGACGCACTTCCAAAACTACGACATGGGCAGGATCTGCTTCACTCATGAGCACCCGGCCGTGCGGCGCGGTGCGTGCTGCGCTCCACGGCCCTACGTGCACGCGTCCCCTCCTCGCAGAACAAGCTTTAACACCCCCTACCGCCGCGACAGAACCTGGAAACCGGGGCCGGCAGTCTCCAGCTCGTACAAGCGCTCGATGGCGAGGTCCGGCTCGACGGATACGGTGTACACTGGCCGGCTCTGCACCGACTCGTCGATGAGTTGGCGCATGTCCCGAAACGAGATGAAAAAACGATTGATCACCTGCACATCCGGCCGGCGACCCTCGGTCAGTTGGAGATACGTGATCGGGGCCGCGAACCCCCAGTCACCGAAGATCAGCGCGTCCGGCGCGGCGGCGTCTAGCATGTCGGCCGCGTTCTGATACGCCCGCCGATCCCAACTGACGTCGGCCAGAGAGAAGTTGACGAAGAGTGCAATGGCTGCAATGGCCAGGAAAACAACCTGCATCCCTGATCGCCATGTTCTGCCTGTCCACTCCAGCAAGGCGTCCAAGCCCCAGGCGACCCACAATGTCCAAATCACATAACTGGGCAGGAACATAGTATGTTTATCAACGGCCCGGTAGTTGATGAAGAACAGAGTGTATACCAGATACATCAGCCCCGTCGAGATGGCAACCGTTCGGTCCCGCCGCCAGCCGTGGGCCAGGCCTACCAACCCCAGCGGGAGACCGACGGCCAGGAAGTTGCCCCACAGGAAGTACAGATACTGGCCGGCCTGACGGATCGCCTCGTTGACGCCGTAACCAAACATCAACCCTTGAAATGGGCCGCCGGTGAGCATCTGCCACAGGATAACCGGGTCCGTCAGATCCGCGGGGTGGAAGTTGCCGGCGGCGTCGTAGCTCCCCATGTAGTTGAAGGCCGGCCCGGCCAGATACCGCAGTGGCAGGTACAGATAGACCAGAAAGCCCAACCCGAAGAGGCCGGCCATCGCCGCTAATCGCCGGGGGTTAAGCAGCATACGCCGGTCTGTCAGCCAGATGAACGCGACGAGACCGGGTGCAATCAGCCCCGTCGCCGGATAGTTGGCAGAACTCAGCCCGGCCGCGAAAGCAAAGATATACAACCACCGCCGGTCTCGTCTTTCGCGCCAGATCAGCAGGAGCCAGAGCAGGCTGGCGGTAAGAGCAGTTTGCAGCGTGTAAACCTCGGCAACGATAGCGTCCGTCCAGAAGTACCAGGAGAATGCCAGGAACAGGGCGGCTGCCAGTGCGATGATCGCCTGGCGCGTCAGCCGGCGAACAATGTCGTACACCAGAAGGATTGTCACGATGCCGAAGGCCACAGACATCAAGTTGAGGCGATAGCCAACATCGCCGACGGGCAGGAGCGTGAAAAGCCTCCCCAGCAGCAGGTATAGTGGGTAGCCAGGAGAGTGCACCAGGCCCAGCGTGTAGGCGCCCACGGACAGCTCCGCGCTGTCCAGTCCGTACACCGTCGGCGGCATCGTCCGCAGGTAGACGATGGCCGGCAGGATCGCAGCGGTTAGCGGCAGAAGCGCCGGCCGTAGGCGTGTTAGCCCGCCGCGTCGCCAAGTTCGCCGGCCCACAGTGCGAGAACCACCCATCGTAGCAGTCTTCCTTGAGGCCATCCCCAACTATAGAAATCGAACAGATCGATGATCGCCAAAGCTACAAGCCCGGCCGTCAACCCCAACACCCAGAGGCTCAACTTCCCGTCAGGCCGTTCCGCATTGTTGTAGGGGCGAGGCAGGCCGGAGAGCAGGTATCTTTGCAAACGAATCGCCAATCCGCCTTGCCTCGCCCCTGCAACGGAGACGAACACTGGAGCCAGCATCAGCCACACCCACAGAACACCGCCGGCCAACCCCAGCTCGGCGGACAGCAGAAGAGGCAGGTTGTGAACCGGCTGCGGTGTCGTCGCCGGCACATCCTCGACCAGCGGCACAACGGCCATCGAGAAGTTGCCTGCTCCGACGCCCGTCAGTGGCGAGCGCCGGATCAGGTCGAGGCTGGCCTCTGCCAGCACACGCCGTTCATCCAGCGAGCGTGCTTCGGTGTAAGTTGTCGGCGGCCGGAGCCGGGCAACGAACAAATCCCGCCTGGCAAAAGCGAAGCCGGCCAGCACCACCAGCCCCACCACAGCCGGCGCCAGAATGGCGCGAGCGTATTGCCGGCGCCACGGCCGATAGCTCATCAAGCCCAGGAGCAGGCCGGCGCTGCCGACCACTCCACCTAACCAGGCCGCGCGGGAGAAAGAGATCACCAATCCGACGCCTCCCCCCGCCAGAACAGTCAGCCACACAACCTTCCGCCAGCCGTGGCTTTTAAGATATGCGACGACAAGCGCCAACAACGTCGCCACCAGGATACCGCCCAGGATATTCGGATGCGGCGTCAGACCGTATCCCCGCAGCCAGACCCGGTCGCCAACCGTGATGATACTGGCCAGGCCCGGCGTCGGGCTCAGTTCGATTTCTCCGAGCCACTGCCACCCGAGATCGTCTTGAGTGATGAACTGTGCCACAGCAGCGGCCGTCTGGAGCATCAGACTGGCCGCCAGGCTGCGCTGAACCACCCGCGCCGATGGCCGCAGTGTCACGATGGCCAGGTACACTGCCAGGAGCACAACCAGCCGGCCGGCGATGTAGATGGCCTGCACCGGATCGCCGGCCCAGGGCGCGGTTGCCAGGGCCACCACCGGCAACAGAGCCAATGGCAGCGTGACCATTGCCGGCCCCCAGCGGACAGGCGACCTCTCTCGCCAGAACCACACCGCCGACGTCAGCAGGACCAGGATCACCGCCACGTCCGACAGATAGAAGAGGATCGACGTGAACTCGTAGTAGACGTGAAACGACCGCCGGTTGAGCAGGATCCAATGACGCGGGAGGGGCAGGGTGACGATCAGCAATGCAACTGCCAGCGTCGCAAAGTTGTGCCAGACGCCGGCACGCCGGCCAGTGATCGCTCGCGCTTCCTGGTGCAGCGGCGCTGCATTTTGGCTCAAGTTATCGTTCTCCCCACAACCATCAGCGTACCATTGGTTGTGCTTCTGGTCTGTATCTATGTATACGAAACGAAGAGACTTCAGGATGTATTCGGTGAACTGGCTCATGGGAGTGGCGGGAGTGGCTGGCGATTGAAATCGCAGCAACCGATGCGAAGTCGGCCTTCGCCGACTGACTCTCAGTCGCCGAAGGGCGACTTTGCAATGGTAGGTGCAGTTTCAACTGCCGAAAACTGCGGTCCACGTCCACGCCCAGGGGAGCCTGGCGATTGAAATCGCGGCAACCGATGCGAAGTCGGCCTTCACCGACTGACTCTCAGTCGCCGAAGGGCGACTTTGCAATGGTAGGTGCAGTTTATGAAGATTGAGAAAATAGTTCGGTAACCGCCCTCACCCCCCGGCCCCCTCTCCCAACCCTGGGAGAGGGGGAGATTCGGCTCCCCTCCCCCAGATTTGGGGGAGGGGCTGGGGGCCAGCGCCGGCTTACCTGATTATTTTCTCAAAGTTCA
>JBHHTZ010000078.1:0-10684 GCA_046753605.1 Anaerolineae bacterium | reverse complement strand
GGCAAATGCGGCCGCGCTGGCCTAATCCACAGCGCGTGGGCCAACCCAGCCGATCCATAATCGCAACGAGATCGGACCTGGAGATGGTCGTGAATCATGGTTGTCCTCTTCGTTTTTCAACAAAGTCCTCGATACGCGGCTGAAGCCGCTACTCGACCGGCGCTCCCTGCTTAAGTTGACGCGTATGTGCAAGACCCACCCCTACGCCGTCAACCGCTCTCTCGCAACCGCCTCTTCAGGTAGTCGATGGTCGGGATGGGCGTCGGGTCCACGTGGTTGAGGGCGGCCAGATAGTAGCTCACGTAGTCCGCGTAGTGCAGCGCTGACAACATCTGAGCTGTCGGGCTCTCGCCCCACGCGGTGATCGTGGCGTGATCGATGCCGGCCTGCTCCAGCAACTCAGCCGTGACGTCAAGCCGCGTCGCGATCTGGGGGTCATCCAGCGACGAGCGCAACACGACCACGAATGCCGTGTCACTCAGGTGCGATGGGTGCTGGTAGCCCAGCACGGTGTTGTGGTTCAACTCCGGCAGCTCATCGAAGGCGGCCCAGGTCTTAGCATTCTCGTTGAACTGACCCTTCCAACGCCGGGCCACGGGAGCCAGGAGGCCGGCCCCGTAGACCGTCGGGACCTTCCCGTGGATGCGGCGTGCCAGGTCCTTGGCCGGATTGCGAGCCGCCGGCGCCTGTGGCCCGACCACGCGTTGGAGCCGCAGCATCACGTCGATGGCTTCAGCTACCTCATCGCTTTTGTCAGCCAGCAACCCGAACCTGCCCAGCAAGCCCAGCAGCAGCGTAAAGGAGTGGCCGACGGCCGCCCGGGGCGGTGCATCGTACTGGAAGAGCACGTGTGGAAAGCCACGTTCCTGCGCAATCTCGGCCAGCCGGCCCCCGGTCGTCACGGCCGCGGTTCTGGCCCCGATAGTCAGCGCTTCGTCCAGCGCCGACAGCGTCTCCTCGGTGCTGCCGGAGAAGCTGGAAGCGATGACGAGGCTGTTTTCGTCCACGTAGGCCGGCAGGTGGTAGTCGCGATTCACCGCGATGGGCACGCGGCACTCTGGCTCGGCCAGCGCCCGCACCAGCGATCCACCAATGGCGGATCCTCCCATGCCGGCGATGACCACGTTGTGGATCTCGCCGTGGGGTGGTTGCGGCAGGGCCTGGACAGTGGCCCACGCCTCTCGCACCTGGGCCGGCAGTTCGTTGATGCGCCGCAGCATGTCCGCCGGGTCGTTAGCTTGCAGAGCATCGAGATCGTCTAGGTCAAACATGATATGCTTCCACCACAATCTATAGCCGGCTGCGCTACTGGTTCTCCGGCATCCGTTTCAGCACCCACCCCAGGAAGGCCATGAGCGTCAGAACGCCACCCAGAGCCAGAATCATGGGGATAACCAGCGGGGCAGCCAGGTCCGGTTGGCCGAAGAACCGCTCCGCCATCGAGGTCGCCGGCGTTTCCTCGCCCTGAGCAAACACCGGCATTGTCGCCAAAACCCAGGCGCCGGCCATGATCACCAGCGCCGCCAGCAACAATCCCCGCCTGAGACATGGATGACTTGAATGAAACATTGGTGACTCTCCTTCCACGATTGTCTTGTCACACAGACCCCTAAAGGTTTCCGAAACCTTTAGGGTCTACGAGGCCCCCGGTTTTACCCGTGCCTCCCACACATCCCGAATGCCGGGTCGAACTTCATCGGGCCACGGCCTCACGTACGGGATGTGGGCAAAGCCGGCCAGCCCGCGCAGGAAGTGATAGATCGCGAATAGCTCCAGACCGAACGGCAGGTAGCCACCGTAGCCCAGCAGCGGCATCTCGAAAACGTGCGCAAACTCGACGAACGGGATGTGGTAAGTCCACTTGGGCCAGGCGTAGAAGTTCCACATTTCCCAGAAGAAGCCGCACAGCAGCGCGCCGGCCCACAGCGTGATCACCGGCCGCCAGTCGCCGCGCGATACCCACGCAGTGATGGCCGGCCACCCCAACACGTAGTTGATGGGGTCCAGGACGAAGAAAAGGCTCAGCCAGGTGAATGGGAAGGCGTAACGCGGCCACAAAACCATCGCCGCCAAGCCGAGCAGGCCGAAGGCGACAGCGCCAAGCAGAACCGGGCGGCTCGCCGGCACAGCCCGGCGACCCTCGAAACGCCTGACGAACTCGAACGACGCGATCAGTTCGGCCGATTCGAACACGGCCGGCGCCACCGTCGAGAACGAGATCGAGGATTGAAGGAAATATCGGACCTGACTGTACTGTTCAGCCCCCAGGTAAACCCAGTTCTGGATGAAACCGTTGAAGAACTCGAACAGCCACCAGACGGGCGCGGACGCCAGAAACAGACCGACAAAAGCCAGCCGGCTGCGAGTTAACAAGGAGCTACCGCGCCGCATCAGCACCAGTCCGTCGGCGGCCAGGATGTAACCGAGCCACAGTGGGAAGAACGAGACTTCGCCCAGCGCGTGGACGTGCAGCCAGGAAACGGGCCAGATGATGGCGATCAACAACAGGCCGAGCCAGCCGTGGGTGGGGAATCGACGATCACGCATCAGGCCGCCACCGGTTCCAACTCGTCCAACCTCAGAGAGATGGCCTGGGACACACCTTCATCGCCCATGGAAATGCCGTAAATCGTGTTGGCCGCCTGGACCGTGGCCCGGTTGTGGGTGATGATGACGAACTGTGTCTCTCTGGCCAGCTCTTCCAGCGCCGACAGGAAACGACCGATGTTGGCTTCGTCCAGCATGGCGTCTACCTCGTCGAGGATGCAGAAGGGGGTGGGGCTGGCCTGCAGGAGTGCGAACAGCAGCGCCACAGCGGTCAGGGATCGCTCACCACCGGAGAGCAGGGCCAGGCTTTGGGAACGTTTGCCCGGCGGCCGGGCGACGATTTCGAGACCGGGGTCGCTGCGCCCCGAACCGCGCCCGGAGCCTGTCAACGAGTCGCTCTCTTCGTCTTCGACCAGTCGCATACCGGCCTCGCCACCGCCGAAGAGCTGGGTGAAGTACTTCTCGAAGGATTTGGAGACTTCTTCGAAGGTGCCGATGAATCGCTCCTGCATGATCTCGGTGAGTTCAGCAGCCACGGCGCGCAGGTCGGCGGCTGCCTCTTCCAAATCTGCGGCCTGGGATGTCAGGAAGTCGTGGCGCGCCTTCGTTTCTTCGTACTCGGTGATGATCTCCGGGCTGGCTGCCCCCAGGCCGCGCATCTGCCGGCGCAGTTGCTTCACCCGACGTTCCAACCCCTCGGGCGCCTCGGTCACAGCCGGCAGCACCTCAGCCTCCCCCCCGGCCTCCAGAGCCAGTGTCAGTTGGCGGGGCAGTTCCTCCCCCAACGCCGCCAGTTCCAGGTCGTCGGCGATCCTGTCTCGAAGCGCGACAAGCCGATCCTCGCGCCGCTGGGCGTCCAGGCTTGCCTCGGAGGAGGCCGACTCGGCCTGGCGCAGCAGATCGCGGGCACGGACGGCTTCTCGTTCCAGCTCGCGGCCCTCGCGGCGCCTGGCGCGCAGCGCTTCTTCCGCCGGCGTGATCTCGGCGCCCAGGGCATCGAGCTGTTCGGTGAGTTCGCCCTCGTCGCCGGCCATGACTTCGATGCGTGCCCGCAAATCGTCGGTTTCCACCGCCAACGCATCGATCTGGCTTTGCTTGACCTCGATCTGCCGGTCGATGTGGGTCAGCGCTGCACGCACATCGTCTCGACGTGCCTGCTGATTCTGCCGGCTCTGCTGTGCGAGAGCCAGTTGCGTCTCGATTGCGGCCAACTCTTCCCGCAGGGCCTGACCTTCGAGCTCATCCAGTTGCGTCTGCAGGGATACGACGCGGCTCTCGGCGTTGGCGTGCAGGGTGTGGACTTGACCCAGCCGGCCTTGCAGTTGCTCGTCCCGTTCCCGCATGGCTTGCAGTTCCTCATCGCGCCGCTCCAGAATACCGCGCCGCCAATCACTCTCTCGTTCCAGGGCCTCGATCTCCCGCCGGGCCTGTTCGGCGGCGGCTTGATCCCCGGCATGAGCCGCCTCTGTCTTCCGCAGGCCGGCGTCGATCTCCGCCAGCCGGCGCGTCAGCGCTTCGACTGACGCCTGCGATTGTGCCAGTTCCCCTTCAAGCCGGCGCGTCTCAGCCTCAGTGCCCTGAATCTGAGCCGGCAGTTCCCGCCACAACCGTTCCCGACGCAGAACGGGGGCCTGGGTCGAGCCGCCGATGATGTAGCCAGAGGGGTGCACGACCGTGCCGTCGAGGGTGACGAAGAGGGAGGAACTCGGGGGAATGTCGGGGGAACTCGGGGGAACTCGGGGGACCACATCGAGCGCGTCCACGATGATGGTTTGGCCGAGCAGGCGATGGATCAGGGGCTTGAAGCGCGGTTCGCATTCCACCAAATCCGAGGCCACACCAACGACCCCCGGCCCCACCGCTCCCTTGCTCCCTTGCTCCCTTGCTCCCCGGCTCCCTTGCTCCCCGGCTCCCCCGCTCACAACGAGCGTGGCGCGGCCGGCCCCGTTGGCCTGGAGCCACCGGATGGCGCGCTGAGCGTCGGACCAGGTCTCGACGACGACGGCGTGCAGGTTGGGTCCGAGGGCGGCTTCGATGGCCGTCTCGAACCGAGCCGGCACGCGGATGAGCGAAGACAGACCGCCGATGATGCCGCTGAGTTCATCGCCAGCGCTGAGGAGGGCCCGCGCTCCGGTTGCATCGCCGTCGCCGGCTGTGTGCATCTCGGCCAGGGCTTCGCGCCGCGCTTGAAGCCGCTCCAGGCGCCGGCGGGCGTCGTCCACTCTGGTCCGCAGTTCGTCCAGGCGGGTTGTAGCGGCCTGGAGCGCCGCCTGGCCGGCTTCACGGTCACGCGCGAGGCGTTGCAATGTCTGCATCTGCGCTTCGATTCGCCGGCTGGTCTCCTCCAGCACAGCTCGCCGGTTCTCAACCTGCCTGGCAAGGTCTGTTAGAGCCTCTTGCTGAGCGGCTCGCTCCCGCGCGAGTTCATTCTGGCGCTCCGTCAGCGCAGTCAGCCGATTGCGAATATCGGCCAGCGTCGCGGCCTGTTCGAATGCCTTCTGGCGCGCACCTTCCAGGGCGAACTGATACTCGGTCCTGCGCCGCTGAGCGCCGGCCTGTTCGCGCTGAATCGACTCCAACTGGGCCGTCAACTGGTCGCACTGCGCACTTGACTCGGCCAGCGCTGTTTCGGTCTCTGTCAGGTGGCGCTGTTGCGCATCTCGCTGTTCCCGAAGACCGGCGACTTCGTCGGTCAGCTCCTGCTGCCGGCGCTGCAGCAGCGTCATCCGCTCCTGACGCACCGCCAGATCGCGGCGGACCGCTTCGTAGCGTCCGCGCAGCCGGGCGCGCTGCTCGCGCAGGTCGCTCAGCATATCGGCCTGGGCCTCTTCGCGGTCACGCCGGCTTTCGATTTGCTGTTCGAGCGCGGCCAGTGCCTGCCGGCGACGGCTGAGGGTCTGCCGGCTCGCGGCTGCCCTGGCGCGGGCGTCCCGCAGCGCCCGCTGGCCGGCGTGCCACTGGTAGCCATACCAGGTTTTCAGTGCGGCTGCCAGTTCCTGGGCAATCTGAGCACCCTGGCGGGCCCGTTCGGCTTGCTTTTCCAGACGCCGCAGACGGGGTGCGATTTCGGCAGCGATGTCGCGGACGCGGGTCAGGTTATCGTGGGTCTCATCCAGTTGAGCGAGGGCGCGGTCGCGCTTGTCTTGCAGGGGGCGGATGCCGGCTGCTACGTCGATGAGCGCGCGGCGCTCCTGGGGGCGCAGGGAGAGCGCCGTATCGACCAGACCCTGCCCGATGATGGCGTAGGCATCGCGGGTGAGGCCGCCGGCCCCGAGTAACTCCACGATGTCGCGCAGGCGAACTTTGGTGCCGTTGATGAAGTATTCGTTCTGACCATCGCGGTAGGCGCGGCGCTCGACCGTCACCTCGGTGTAGTCGATGGGCAGGGTGCTGTAGCTGTTGTCCAGGGTCATGGCGACCTGCGCCATGCCGAGGCGGGCACGGGTGTCGCTGCCGGCGAAGATGAGATCGTCGGTAACTTTCGCGCGGAGCTGGCTCATGCGGGTTTCGCCCAGCACCCAGCGCACAGCATCAGCGATGTTACTCTTGCCGCTGCCGTTAGGCCCGACGACGGCCGTAATGCCGCGCTCGAAGACGAATTCCGTCTTGCGGGCGAAGCTCTTGTAACCCTGAAGTTCGAGGCGTTTCAGATGCATGGACGGACAACAAAAACAAGTGAGGGGGACAGCCCTCACTGGCGGAATTGGGGGATAGTATAGCGATTTTGTGGGGCGTTGTCAAAGCACAATATTGTACGAATTTTGACCGGACTGGGACCGCTTTTAGACCTGGATAGAGTATAGTAACACGCGTGACCCATACGGCCTCCCCACAAGTCTTATCCATTGAGGGTGGAAATCATGATTGAACATGATGTGATCATTGTCGGCGCCGGCCTGGCCGGCACGTGGGCCGCTGTGACGGCCGGCCAGCAAGGCGTGAAAAGCATTGGCGTGATCTCCAAGGTGCACCCGCTCCGGTCTCACAGCGGAGCAGCACAGGGCGGTATCGCCGCTAGCCTGAACAACGTACGACCCGTGGAGGGCACCGGCCCTCGGGGACCTCTGGAACAGATCCCGGAAGGTGATGAGTTGCCCGACAGTTGGGACCTGCACATGTTCGATACCATCAAGGGCTCCGACTGGTTGGGGGATCAGGACGCCATCGAGATCATGGTCCGGGAGGCGCCCCGGATCGTCTACGAGTACGAGCATCTGGGCTGCGTCTTCAGCCGCGTGCCCGATGGCCGCATCGCTCAGCGTCGGTTCGGTGGTCACAGCGCGCCGCGTGCCTGCTACGCCGCCGATCGGACCGGCCACGTGCTGTTGCACACTATTCACGAACAGGCGCTGCGCCACGGCGTCAAGTTCTACGGCGAGTGGTATTGCCTCAACTTGATCATCGAGGACAACGTGTGCCGGGGCATTGTGGCCATGGACATCCTGACCGGCGAAATCCACACCATGCGAGCCAAGGCGGTGATGTTTGGCACCGGCGGCTATGGCCGGGCATACAAGATCACCTCCAACGCCTATGCCAACACGGGCGACGGCATAGCCATTGCCTACAATGCCGGCGTGCCGCTCATGGACATGGAGTTCGTGCAGTTCCATCCCACGGGCCTGTATCGCCACGGAATCCTGATGACCGAGGCCTGCCGAGGAGAAGGTGGCTACCTCGTGAATAGCGAAGACGAGCGTTTCATGCAGCGCTACGCGCCGGACAAGATGGAATTGGCGCCCAGGGACCTGGTCAGCCGCTCGGAACAGACGGAGATTGACCAAGGCCGAGGCATCGGGCCTGACGCCAAGGGCATCTATCTGGATATGCGGCACCTGGGTGCGGAGAAGATCATGCAGCGTCTGCCCCAGATTCGGGAGTTGTCCATCGAGTTCATGGGGATCGATCCCATTGAAGCGCCGGTGCCCATTCAGCCTACGGCTCACTACAGCATGGGCGGCATCCCTACCGAAGCGCACGGCCAGGTGCTGGCCGACGCCGACGGGACGCCGGTGGTTGGGTTCTACGCGGCCGGGGAGTGCGCCTGCGTCAGTGTACACGGCGCTAACCGCCTGGGCACCAACAGCCTGCTGGAGGCGTCGGTCTTCGGGCGGCGGGCCGGGCTGGCCCTGGCCGATTTCGTCAAAGGCGGCGCCCAACTCCAGCCGGTGGCCGGCGACCCGGCCGAGCGCAATCGCCAGCGCATCAGTCAACTGCTGGACAATCCCGGCACGGAGATGGTGGAGGGAATCGCCCAGGAGCTGAAGACCACGATGACGGAGAACTGTGGCATCTTCAGGGACGGGGAGCGGCTGCAAATTGCCATGCAGAACATCAAGCAACTTCAGGAGCGCTTCAAGAACGCTCGCGTGATGGACAAGAGCAGTCGCTTCAACACCGACGTGCTGGCTGCTCTGGAAGCGGAGCACCTGCTCACTTTTAGTGAGTTGATCGTGGCCGGCGCGCTGGCCCGCCAGGAAAGTCGAGGGGCCCACTACCGCACGGACTTCCCACGACGGGATGACGAGAACTGGCTGAAGCACACGGTGGCCCATCAGCAGGCGCCCGGTGAAGGGCCGGCCTTGAGCTATAAGAGCGTCAATATTGACTGGGAGAAGTATCCGCCTCAGGAGCGGAAGTACTAGACGTGATACGGGATACGCGATCCGGGATCCGAGATGCGGGACTATGGACTCCGCATCCCAGACCGCGTATGCGATTGCTACGAGAGGAGCTATCTCGATTATGTCGGAGAACAACTCGAAACGAACCGTCACTGTGCGCATCCAGCGCTACAACCCTGACGTAGACGAGCGGCCCTATTTCGATGAGTTTCAGGTGTCGATGACACCAGACACGACCATTCTGGATGCCCTGCACCACATCAAGACCGAACAGGACGGCAGCGTCACCTTCCGGCGCTCTTGTCGCCACGCTATCTGCGGAAGCTGCGCGATGAACGTCAACGGGAGAAACACGCTGGTCTGCAATACCCCTCTCAAGAATGAGGTAGACAACCAAGGCAAGGTCACCATTCGCCCCCTGTCCTACCTGCCTATCATCAAAGACCTGGTGGTGGATCGCAGCAGCTTCTGGGAGCAGTACCTGCGGGTGAAGCCGTGGCTGGTGCCGCCGGCAGACATACCGGAGAAGGAGTTCCGCATGAGTCCACAAGAGGTGGAAGCATTGCACGACGCAGAAACCTGCATCATGTGTGGCGCCTGCTACTCCTCCTGCCAGGTGATCGCGCTGAACAAGAAGTACATCGGCCCCCATGCTCTGCTGAAGAGCTTCTTGCGGGTGCTGGACCCACGGGACACGATGCCCGAAGAGCGCCTGGCGGATATTGCCGGCGGCGACGGCGCCTATCGCTGCCACACCATTTTCAACTGCATTGATGCCTGCCCGAAAGGGTTGAATCCCACGCAGGCGATTGAGACCCTGCGCAAGCTGGCCCAGAAGCGGCAGGCATTTGAGGCGTCCCGCCGGGAGCGGCAGCGGGCGCTGAGTGAGCCAGTAATCAGTGTTCAGTGATCAGTAATCAGTGATCGGTGGTCAGTGGTCAGTGGTCAGACTGATGGCTGATTGGTGACGGCTGGCGACTGGTAACTAAAGGAGTCTGTGATGTACAAGAGCACTGGATTCATCAGTTTTCTTCTGCGCCGCGTGACCGGCGTGGCGCTGGTACTTTACCTTTTTGCGCATATATGGG
Organism: Anaerolineae bacterium; assembly: GCA_046753605.1. Classification (GTDB taxonomy): domain Bacteria; phylum Chloroflexota; class Anaerolineae; order Epilineales; family JAANWY01; genus JBHHTZ01. The sequence continues at coordinate 1,425 of JBHHTZ010000078.1, read as the reverse complement.
TGATCGGCTCGGCCAACAGCGGGCCGGCAGTGTTCGATGCCCGGCTGGCCCTGGTGCAAACCCCGTTGTTCAAACTGGCCGAGATCGCCCTGCTGGCAGCAGTCGTTTACCACGCCTTCGACGGCATTCGCCTGTTAATTGTGCACTATCTGGATGTGACAGAGTACCGCAAGAGTTTGTTCTACGCGGCCTTTGCCGTTTCCGTCCTGCTGACCATCGCCGGCGGCATCCCGATTCTGTTGTTCGCACTGCAAGGCTAGGAGGTCACGATGCGAGTTTTCCAGATGCAGCGGTGGAGCGCCATCGCTCTGCTCATCTTCCTGACGATCCACATGGTCGTCGTACACTATCCACCATTTCACATCGATTTCAGTCGTATCGTGGACCGCATGGGCCAGCCGCTGTGGAAGGCGATTGATGTTGCCTTTCTCTTTTTCGTGTTGATGCATGCGCTGGCCGGCGCCTATGCGGTTGTTACCGACTGGGAACGCTTCTACGGCTATAGACGAGCTCTGGCCGGCGTGGCTATCCTGATCGGCCTGGTCGCATTCATCTACGGCGCACAGACAATCCTGGCCTTCCAGCCGCCTGTGTAAGAATTGACAGGCTGGAGTGGGAGGACGCTGGCGCGGGTAGACGATCTTGATCGGCGCCGGCGCAGCCGTGCGCGGAGGATGCCCCAGCCTGCGTTCCCCATAATCGTCCGTTGGCTGAGGTGATTCCGTCGGCGGCACTTCACCTTTGATGACGTGAGAGCGATCGGGGCTTGTTTGTGTGGCGAGTATCACTTTGACATGGCCTGGCAGATTGCCTATAATCGATCAGGCTTGACATGAGAGATACTGCGATAGAGGCCACACGCCAGAAAGACCCCCGCCCATGACTACAATCCACCAGATCGTTGGTTACTTGCTGCTGTTTGGAGCGGGCGCCGGCTTCCTGTGGAGCGCGTATCAGTACGTCCAACGCAGCGCCTACGCCGACACGGATCAGAACCTGACAGACGCCTTCCTGGCCGGCCTCTACGTGGAACTCCTCCTCGGCCTGCTGCTGTTCATGCTCAATCCACGCAGTGTGACCGCAATCCCAGCTCATCCGATCCTGTCCGTCACCGCGCTGGCCGTGGCCCAGTGGGGCCGAAAACCGCGCGGCCGGTCTGATCGGGATCAGCAGTTGTTCAAGGCCGGCATCTTTCTGTTTGCCGGAGTGCTGATTCTGGTGGGGATTGTGGTGAAGTAGATATTGGGCATTGGGTATTGGGTACTGGATATTGGACTTTGCTCGCTTGGCCAATACCGAGTACCCAATATCCAATACCCATCCAATCTGTGCGGCTGATCCAGCAGCCATCGCGACCTCGTATTCCACCATCGCTGGCCGGCCCAGGTGTAGGGCAATCTCCCTAGCCAAGCTAGGACCATTTAC
>JBHHTZ010000077.1:0-10692 GCA_046753605.1 Anaerolineae bacterium | reverse complement strand
TTCGCCCGTCAAAGTCGGTTTGAGACACAACCTGGCTGTGGTAGTTACCGAGAAACATTGGGGGAGGTTCCAAGATGAAAACGACAAAACGCTTTTGGTTGGCCATCGCCCTGTTGTTGGCCATCACCCTGTCCCTCACCGGTTGTGGTGGACAGTCGACCGGCGGCACGCTGGAAGGCATCGCCTCGGGTGCTCTCGACGTCGTGGCGCAGTACATGCCGCACATCAACCTGCCGCGCATCACCCTGGCGTACGACGACACCGGTGTGCCGGCGGTCTTCGGAGTGAAGACGCCCTCACTCGCTCGATTCGTCCCGCTGGATCTGAAGTTCGTTGAACTGTCACCGGACACGCTCCAGTGGCTGATGGACCGAGATGTCCAGCATGTCGAGTTGGATCTGAACGAGGCCGGCCTGTTTCTCTACGTCAACGGCAAGGCGATGCCATACCTGGCGTGGAATCAGGATCGTCTGGCATACGCCAGCGAGTTGCTGGACCGCCTGGACGTTGTGCAGTATGACACAACCATCGCCAAGGCTGCTCCGCTGCTGGGACGGGTGGGCGTTGACCTGCTGGCCACCTTCCCGAAGCAGGCCGGCGCGTCATCGATCCCACCTCGCGAGCGGTCGCAACGCGCCGTAGCGGAGAAACGGCCCGTCGGGGAGCCGACGGCCGTCATCCAGGGCGTCGTCGAGTACGGCGATGATGGTGTACCTAGCGTCGCCGGCATCACCAGTCGCGAGATCGCCCAACTGGCCCGGCTAGACCTGCGGCCGGTTGAGCTGACGCCCGAAATCATCGATCTGGTCAAACGTGCCGGCGTGCAGGAAGTCGAGGTCGTGAGCGAGTCCGACGGCCTGCACCTGGGAGTGAATAAGCGGGAATTGGTGCAGGTGGCTTACAACGAACAGCACCTCATGAACGCCATCAATCTGTATGCGCAGCTTGCCGGCGATGAGCAGAGTGAGGTATTCGCCGCCTTTCTGCGCAACATAGCGCCCATCGTCTACGGCGCCGATATCGACGTGGTGTTCCAATTCCCTGGCAGCAAGTGACGAGCCAAACGTCAGGGTTCTGATGCCTTGTCAGCTTCTTGGAAAGGATCTGATTTGATGTCGCAAGTTTGCCGTGTAAACGTCGAGATAGACCGAATCACGTATGAGGAAGTGCCAGCGGGCTGGGCGCGACTTGGAGGCCGGGCATTGGGAGCGCGGATTCTGCTGGACGAGGCGCCGGCCACCTGTGACCCCCTCGGTTCGCACAACAAGCTGATCTTCGCGCCGGGCACATTGGTCGGCCACATGGTGTCGAGCTGCGACCGCATCTCCGTGTGCGGCAAGAGTCCGCTAACCGGTGGCGTGAAGGAGGCCAACGCCGGCGGCACCACCGCCCTCAAGCTGGTGTGGCTGGGCATCCATGCCCTCATCATTGAGGGTCAGCCGGCTGATTCCCAGGCTCGCAACCTGCTCTACTTGAGCAAGGACGAAACACGCCTGGAGCCGGCAGATGATCTGGCCGGCCTGGGCATCCACGCGACGGCGGAGCGATTGCTCGAACGATTCGGCCCAAAGGTGGGCCTCGCCATGATCGGTCCAGCCGGCGAGATGCGCATGGCAGCGGCTGGCATCGTGCACCTGGACAAAGACCAGGTACCGGGGCGCATCAGCGCGCGCGGTGGCCTGGGTGCACTGATGGGCAGCCGGGGGCTGAAAGCCATCGTAATGGATGATGCCGGCACGAAAATGCCCTCGCTGATCGACAAAGACTTGTTCAACGATGCCCGCAAGCGTTACACGAAGTCGCTCCAAGAGCACCCCCAGACGAACGAGATTTACCCGCTCTACGGCACGGCGGGTATGGTGGCCGTATGCAATGCCAGGGGCGGGATTCCCACCCGTAACTTCTCGGCCGGGCGCTTCGAGCACGCGGAGCAGATCAGCGGCGAGATGCTGCACGATCTCATTGCCGAGCGGGGTGGCGAGGGCGTCCACGATCACGCCTGCATGGCCGGCTGCATAATCCGCTGTTCCAACGTCTTTGCCAATACCGATGGCAAGACCATCGTCTCGCCCATCGAGTACGAGACCATCGGGCTGATGGGGTCGAACCTGGGCATTGACAGCCTGGACGTGGTCGGCAGGCTGAATGCTCAGGCCAACGAGCTGGGGCTGGACACCATTGAGATTGGGGCGGCGCTGGGCGTGGCAGCCGAGGCCGGTCTGATGGAATGGGGCGACGGGAAGCGAGCGTTGGAGCTGCTGGACGAGATTCGGCGGGGGACGGTCCTGGGGCGGGCGCTGGGCGGTGGGGCCGGCCTGGCCGGCCGGGTGCTCGGTGTGTCGCGCATTCCCGTGGTGAAGAACCAGGCCATTTCAGCCTACGATCCGCGAGCGATCAAAGGAACCGGCGTGACCTACGCGACCTCCCCCCAGGGCGCAGATCACACCGCCGGGCTGACCATCCGCGCGAAGGTGGATCACACGAAGCCCGAAGGCCAGGCCAAACTGTCGAAGCGCAGCCAGATCAGCATGGCCGGCTACGACTCGCTGGGCATCTGTGTGATGGGCGGGTTCGGATTCGGCCGAGACCTGACCATGATTCGCGATCTGGTGAACGGGCGGTACGGTTGGGGGGTAGACGATGGCTATCTGAAGGAGATTGGACGGGAAACACTGCGCCTGGAGCGGGAGTTCAACCGGCGGGCCGGCTTCACCGCCGCCGATGACCGGCTGCCGGAGTGGATGACAGAAGAGCCGCTGCCGCCGGTGGACACGGTGTTCGACGTGCCGGCCACGGACCTGGACACGATCTTCGACGACCTATGATTCGCGTCGATGTACGGCTGTTCACGATCCTGCGACATCGGGCGGATGGACAGATTCGAGATCGGTTTGCGCTGGAGGCGCCGGCCGGCGCCACGGTGGCCGACATCCTCCGCGAGCTTGACGTGCCCGACGATCTCCCCATCGTGATTTCTGTGAACGACGAGCAGGCCGATCCTTCGACCTGGCTAAACGACGGCGACCGGGTGGAGCTGATTCCGGCCGTGGCCGGCGGAGGCCAGAACGACTGAAGTCGTTACTACGGTCCCTTCCGGCGGGGGCCAGAACGACTGAAGTCGTTACTACGGTCCCCTCATCTGCGTGTGTCCCCTCGGTCGGCTTGCACGCCGGCAGGTTTCTTGCTAGAATAAAACTAACACTCGTTAGGTTGCCACAGAAAGGACACTGCATCGATGAGCCCCACGCGACGGACGGAAGAGATTTGGGATACAGCCGAGAAACTGTTCAGTCAATATGGCTACCATGCCACGACGATGCGTCGTATCGCCAGTGAGCTTGGCCTGGAGGGTGGCAGCCTCTACGCGCACATTGAGAGCAAAGAAGAAGTCCTGCGTGCTGTCATCCGCCGGGCCGGCGATCAGTTCCTCCAGACGCTGGAACCCATTGCCAGTTCGGACGCGCCGCCGGCGGACAAGCTCCGAACGGCGATCCGCGCCCACGTCCGTCTGGTCGCCGATGACCTGGATGCGGCAACCGTCTATTTTCACGAGTGGCGGTTTCTCCAGCCGAAATACCGTGGGTCGGTGCTCCAGCGCCGCGATGCGTACGAGCAGATGTTTCGCAAGATCATCACCGAGGGAATCGAGGCCGGCGTCTTTCGGGATTATGATCGGAAGTTCGCGACCATCCTGATCCTTTCCGCGTGCAACTGGCTGTATCATTGGTATGACCTGGCCGGCCCGCTGAGCCCTGAGGAAATCGCCGATCTTTTCACGGATATGATCCTGGAGGGGCTATTGAAATGAGGGGCAACCCTCGAAGGCGCAGCCACCCCGGCTGCGACACTGTGCAAGGAGTTCAAAACTGAAGAAAACCTTTCCAACCTGGGACGAGATCGAGGTGCTGGCCGAGCAGTTGGCACAGCAATTGGCCGGCGATTATGATGTGGTGTTGGTGATCACGCGGGCCGGTGTTTTTCCCGCGTCGTTCCTCAGCGAGCGACTGGGGCTGCGAAACATCACCGCCACGTCGGTTGTTTTCTACACCGACATGGGGGAGACCCTCCCCGAACCCCGCTTCCTGAATTTCCCCGACGACGAGGTCCTGCGTGGCAAACACGTCCTGATCATCGACGAGGTGTGGGACACCGGCCAGACAATGGCAGCCGTGCGCCGGCGCGTACGCCCGGCCGGCGCCCAGCCCGAGGTCGCCGTACTCCACTACAAGCCGACCCACAGCGTCGTGGACGACGCACCTGACTACTGGGCGGCCGAAACCGACCGCTGGGTCGTCTACCCCTGGGACCCCAATCGCTCGGAGATGCTCAAATCGAGGTAGACAGACTGACAGAATCGGATGTCCAGGTTCCGGTAGGCTCTAAGTTGATACCCGGATACAGACAGGCTATAATTGAAACAGATAGTGTACACCACGCACAAGGAGCCGTCGCCGTTGAATTCGCAGCAGCGTCCTGAGCTTGTCGAAGGGATGTCCCGCCTCCTCCGTGGGGAGCTTACCAGCGCCGAGTTGCCCGAACGCATCGACCTGGGCGCACTCAACGCCGCCATGAATGAATTGTGGAAGCGGAGCATCCCACGACATTGATAAAGGGAAAGTCACCGAATGGGGCGGTACCCTTGTGCTTAACGAAGAGGGCAACCTTGAGTTGGCACATGTGGCGGCCGGCGATGCTGACGGTATCAGTCTCAGCCATGATGCGCCTTCAGGAGCACTCTTTGTGGGCGCCTTTCATACGCATCCCTACGAGGACGGTCAAACGGGTATCTCCTTCAGTGGCGCAGACATGGCCGTGGCCATCAATCATGCCAACACCCTTACGCTTGCGCAGAGCGGCGAGTGGGTTTACGGACTCCTTAGGACCGAGAAGACACCGGATCAGGTCAGTTGGTTTCAACTGAGTGACGAGATGGATGAACTTTATGCGAGCTATCTGGAAGATCCAGACATAAGCTCTATGGAGGCCATTCTTATGGCAAACCTGGACATGTGCGTACGGTATGGACTGGCCTTCTACTACGGCGAGATTCTCGGTGAGTTGGAGGAGGTGTACCGACCATGAATAGTGAGCAGAAGACAGACCGGTACGATGACAGTCGCGTGAGAGAAAGAACACTGAAAGACAGGGAACGATTGCGAGCCACGGGTGTCGAGGAGCCGGCCCCCAACCTCGCGGCTGTCGCCGCTCAGTGGAAGGCAAGACAGGCTGCCGGCGAGGAAGCCGGCGCCCTCAAACCATACCGCTTCGTCACCATCGTCCAACCCGAGGACGGCCAATTCCGGGCCTATGCCCCCACCCTCGACGGCTGTGAGGCCAGAGGGTCTACGCCGGAGGAGGCGAAGAAGCAGTTGTTGCAGGCTCTGTATGTGCGCTTGATCGAAATGCTCGGCGGCGGGCAGATGCCACCCTCGGACGAAGACGCCGAGATTGTCAATGTCGTGCTTCCAACTTCGTCCTAACAACCATGTTCATTGCCTCCATGGATGACATCCTGCAATCCTATGTGTTAAGACTCGATCACGTCGCCATCGCGGTCCACCACATCCGCGATGCGCTTCCCCTGTACCGCGACCTTCTGGCCGGCGAATATCATCAGGGGGGCACCGAGAAGGCCGGCGGTTTCAGGTGGGCGCAGTTCACCTATCCCCACGGCGGAAAGCTGGAACTGCTAGAACCCGTGGGGGAGGACAGCTTCCTCCACGAATTTCTGGAGAAACATGGCGAGGGCGTTCACCACATCACGTATCTCGTGCGCGATATCGAGGAACTCGTTGCTCGCCTGAGAGCCAGCGGGTACCGCATCGCGAGCGAGAACTACCAGTACCCTGAGTGGAAAGAGGCGTTCATCTCACCGCGCTCGGCGCACGGCACGGTAGTGCAACTGGCCGAAACTCCTTTCAGTGATGATGAACAGGTGCGTGCCTGGCGGCCAGACCTGGAAGTCCTGCTACGGGGCGAGGACTGATGGGCGCACCTGCAACTTGGAGGTGCGCCATGCTCTAGCGCACAATGAGCACAGGGCAAGATGCGTTCTGCAATACCCTGTGGCTCACGCTGCCGAGGAGGATGGAGCCAAGCTCACCAAGACCTCGTGAACCCAGGACGATCAGGGTAGCGTGGCGCACCTCAGCCACGCGCAGGATGGCCTCAGTAGATAGCCCGGTCTGGCTGCTTTTCACTGATCACCGATCACTGATTACTGCCTGCCGGGCACGGGCCTGGGTTTCGCTCGTCAGGTATGCTGTAGCAGATTTCAGACATGGACTCACCTTCGGGATTGCGCAGGGTCAGTTTGTCGCCGGCATCCTCAAGCAGCTCCTGCGGGCTTCCCCAGTACAGGTCAGAATAACCTTGGGTCCGAACCGGTTCTCCCTCTGTAGTCCACACCCTAATGCTGTGATCGTGCGGTATGTACAAATCGGGGAAGGTGAAGACATTGCCGTCGTCATCTTCCAGGGTCCAGCCGGCCATGTTCGTCGGGTCCCCCCGGTTCTTCATATACACCCACTCGATACACCGCGCCTCACAGCGATCCGAACGCCCGATCTGATCGGCTGAGTAGCGCACCCACGTCAGCCAGACCGCGATGCCGGGCACAGGCTCTTGGAGTATCTGCGGCCGGCCAGCACTCATCAAGCTAACACCTTCGGGGCCGCAGATGGTTACGCTCACATCGTCGAGCCACACGGCTGTGACGCCATCCTGTCCATTGTTGGAGACGTCAAACAGCACCTGGACATCGCGGCCGGCATACGGCATGAGGTCGAAGGGCTCGGGCTGTATCCAGGACTGGAGGTCCGAATGTGTGTGTAGCACCGGGGCCAGAGGCCGGCCGGCGGCGTCGGCCAGCATCACGTCGAAGTAGTCTCCATCTGTGTCCTGGCTGAGCGGGTAGTAGAAGAACGAGAGCTGAGCACTGGTCGCGTTTTCGGGTACGTGGAATGCCTGGCTGACGTACGAGTATGTGCGGATATCAGCATCGCCCGGTTCGATGCCCAGCCGCATGGAGCGCTGTGAGTCGCCGTTCGCTCGCACGGTGGAGTAATTGGCCGGGTGCGCGGTATCACCGATGGACCAGGCGGCTGAAGCGGACTCGAATCCGCCGTTGTCGATTGCCTCGCTGCACGTGATCTGCGGCGTCGCCGTGGGTGTGGCCGTTGCGGTGGCGCTGGGGGTTGCGGTAGTCAGCACCTCCGTTGGTATCGGGCTGGCGGTGCTGGTAGGCGTGGCTGTTGCGGTCGGGGTTGGAGTGGCCAGCACGGCGGTGGAAGTGGCCGTCGGGCTAGCCTCCGATATCGGGGTCAGGGTGACTGTGGCCGTTGGTGTGGCCGTAGGCGATGGGGCCACGGCGCCCTGATAGTTACGCCCAATCAAAGGCAGGAAGCTGTTGATCGGTGCGGAAACGAGTTCCAGCCGAGCGTCGTCCCAGAAAGAGAAATTGTTGGCGACCGGCCACTTTGCGGTTCCCTGGGTGAAGACGGTGACTGCGCTAGATTGCGCTGTCGTGGTAACTACCATCTTGAACCACTCGTCGTAGTGCTCTACCAGCGGCGTCCATTCGACAGTATCTGCCGTGCCGTCGGTGCCGCCTGTCGGGTCAATGCCGATGGCCACCCGGTATTGGCCGTTGCTGTTGCCGTTCACATCGGGGTGGCATGGTTCCAGGGGGCTGTAGCATGGATCACCGCAGTCGCTGCTCCACACTCTGGCCCAGATGGAGAATCGAACTACGCTGCCTTCCGGGACCAGCACTCGTTGGTAGATGCCCCCTGTATGCGTGGCAAAGTTGTTAAAGTACTTTTGGGAGAAATCGCCGTGGTAGACCATGATGCTGGGCGCCCAGATCCACTCTTCTTTGAACTCCGGCTCGTGGTTGATGCCGGGTTGCGTGCCATGCACCCACCATCGGCTCCACCCCTCAGCCATGCGCGATGAGGGTGGTGCATCGAGATACTCGCCCTCGAAATCACCGTTGATGAGCATGTTTCCTGGCCGCACGGGAAGTGGCGTTGGAAGCGGCTGCCACTGTCTATGCGGATTCGTAGAGCTGCTGAGGAGCGAAGGTGGGGAGATGCGGTAGGAAGTCATTTCTCCCCTGCTCCCCTGCTCCCCTGCTCCCCTGCTCCCCTCGGTGGCCGGCATGGAGCGGACAAACGCGGGCAAGGCGATCAGCCCGCCAAGGACGATGATGAAGAACAGGCCAATCCGTAGTGGTCGCATGTCAGTCTCCTCGTTTTGTGATCTAGAATCGCGGACAATCTGAGTTTATCACAACTGCGAGACGGGGGCAAGGGGCCGGCGGGGTCCGTCGACATGGCGTAGGCGATTCGTATAGAAACATGCGCGTATCTAATTGGCGAACGCTGCGTTGTATTCAATGAAAGTGCGATGAGAAGAGAAGTTTCCACATTCATTACACTTTCACAACACGGCGGTAACAGCCGAGTGCTAGAATCGTTTGAAGATGTAGAGCGTGTAAGACGTAGTGACATTGACTCATCGAACCGATGTGAGGGCGTGGGTGAGAGTTCGCAGATGTACGAGAGCGTACGTGGGTGATACAGTAGACGCCCCTCCTCAGGAGGCCCGAAATGACGACCTTAATCATCATCATAGCTTTGGCACTTCTACTTGTCTGGTCCAATACACAGGGTTCGCGTGTGTAGATCGCGCAGTCCCGGCCATAGCAGCCGGATGCTGCCGATGGTCGTGCAGCGTTTGTCGCACAGCGGATGATCTGAGATAACCGAGCGCATCTTCTTTTCTCCTCCTTTGACAAAAGGGGCGAGACCGCAGAGTCTCGCCCCTTTTGTGTACTTGCCCCACTTGTCTGAAGCTAAAGCGTATAGCTCTCGCCTGATCTGAGCACTACCACATTGCTCTCAGTTGCACCCTCGACCTGTCCGGCCCAGGCATCAACATCCTGCGCAATGAGATCAAACGTATCGTAGTGCATCGGGATGACCACCTTCGGGCGAAGAAATTTGACCGCTTGTAGGGCGTCCCTCGGTCCCATCGTAAAATTGTCCCCGATGGGTAAGAGAGCTACGTCGATTTCGTTCATGTCGCCGTACAGCTTCATGTCACTGAACAGAGCGGTATCGGCGGCATCATAGATGGTAGCGCCGCCTGTTGTGATCAGAAAGCCGGCCGGGTCACCGCCATAGCTTCCGTCAGGCAGCATCGAAGTGTGGTGGGCGATGGTGAGTTGCACACGACCGAAGGGGAAGTTGTAGCCGCCACCGATATTCATGCCGTGGCCACTTTCCGCCCCTTGCTCCTGACAATAGTTCACGACCTCGAAGGTCGAGATGATTGTGGCTCCGGTTCGTTTGGCAATCTCCACCGCGTCGCCCACGTGGTCGAAGTGACCGTGGGAGATGAGAATGTAGTCAGGATCAACATCGTCTGGCCCAACGTCCGCCAGGGGGTTATCAGACAGGAATGGATCGATGAGTAGCGTCGTGTCATCGCTCTCAACGGTCCAACACGCGTGACCGTGCCAGGTGAGTGTTACCGACATTGGTGCGACCTCCTTACTGACAGTGAAGAGTGGTGATAGATCGTTTATGGGGTATCAGCAGCGTGTGATGCACGCTGCACACATTATAACACATTTCGTAACTCTAATGCAACACTCAGGTAACTCTCATCTTCCGTTAATCTCCAGCATATATCATTACGTACGACAATAAAGGTGACTAACCTCCACCCCAAGTTGTTGGCCCGAGATTGTCGCTCATGGGCAGAGTGGCAACCGACGGGCCGTTGTTTTTGTGCCGGACCCTTGCGAAGGTTTGTGAGCGGTATTTCAGTGCGGAGGTGTCCTCGCCAGTCATGAACAGGTCTACGGGTAAGGCTATTCGCAACCTTCGCAAGGGTGGGGCTGATCACGTCGAAAGTCTAATCTTGGGCTAATGAAACTCTCATCTTCTGTTAATGTTCGGCGTGCATAATAATGACTGTCAGAGATTACCCCCCCTGACAGAAACGAGGGCTGGTTCAATGGGGCGGAGCCAGCCCTCGCTTTTTTTGTCGCGACTCTACTCTATCCAATCACCTCTCCATCAGCGGCCTTTTCTCGCAGCCGGCGCTCCTGTCGCGCTTCAGCAGCCTGCCACCGCCGGCGCTCCTCCTCCGTTTGTACGATAAGTGGTCGAACGGCCGCCGGCTGACCTGCTCCGGCCAGAGCGACGTATACCAGATAGGCCGATGATGTGTGCGTGACGCTGCCATCCAGAATGTTCTCGGCTGTGACTTTTACGCCAACTTCCAGCGACGTGTGCCCCACCCAGTTGACCTGTGCCTCCAGTGTCACCAGATGGCCGACGTAGACCGGCTGCAAGAAAGTCATGGTGTCCATGACAACCGTGACCACAGGCCGGCAGGAATGGCGTGTCGCACAGATGCCGCCGGCGGTGTCCACCAGCTTCATGATGGTTCCACCATGCACATTTCCCATGGGATTGGCATCGGAGGGCATCATCAACTGGCTCATAAGAGTTCTGGATTCTTCGACGGTTTTGCCTTCCATCGTTTTCTACACCTCTCCCTTCGGATACGAGCCGAGGATTCGCAGGTAGGAGGCAATCTCCTTTAGATGATTGATCGCGTTGCGGCAGCGTTCCTCGGCCATGCTGCCGGCAAAGTCGAGGTAGAAGAAATACTCCC
>JBHHTZ010000076.1:0-10736 GCA_046753605.1 Anaerolineae bacterium | reverse complement strand
ACCCGCACCCTTCGATACGCGCTACACTGCGTTCCGCGCTACTCAGGATGCTGATTTGGGTGTGTTCAAAATGAGTTGGAGGTTAAGGTGACCGGCACTTGATCCATCGGAATCTGCACCATTTACGCAGAAAGCGAGGCTAATTCATCATCCGAAGTGCCGGTCACCTGGGTTGCCCAACTCATTCTGAATGCACCCTGCTGATCTACCAGGGGCTGAACGCTTACGCGTTTGCTACACTTCTCGTGCGTCAAGCACGTGATCACCCAGCGCCTCGAGGGTGTCCACCAGTTGATCTTTGTTGACACCTCGCACCTTCACGACCAGATCGCGCTCGCCCGGTTCGTCGCCATAGAAGGAACCAACGCTCACGATGTTGCCATTCAAGTCGAAAATGGTCCTGGCCAGCTCCGCGAGTACCCCTTTCCGTTCCGGCACTGCCAGGGTCAGCCGCAAGCCGGTCTGGCGCCCGCCTAGCATTTCGACAAAGACCTTGAAGAGGTCCGTCTCGGTGATCACCCCGACGACGTGGTTGTTCTCATCCACCACCGGCAGCCCTCCAACCTTGTGGTCCGCAATCAGGCATGCCGCATCTTCGATTGGGCTGTCGGGCGTTGTCGTGATGACATCGCGGGTCATGATCTCACGGACCTGGAGCTTAGAGAGCAGGTAGTTCAATTCCCAAACACTCAGCGAGGTGGCCGGCGATGGGGAAGCGTACAACAGGTCACGCTCAGAGACAATGCCGACGAGTTTGTCGTGCTTATCCACCACAGGAAGTCGTCGAAACCGATGCTCGCGCATCAGTTTCAGGGCTTCCTGAAATGGCGTCTCAGGCGTGATCGTGATAGGCTCCGAACTCATGCGATTGCGTACAAACATGCTGGTCCTCCTTGTATGAGTTGTTCAACGCCACTCCGCTCCGCTTCGTGGCTTACTACAAACTTCGTGCTTTTCCTCAATGAAAATATAGCACCTGGCGTAGGGAAAGTCAACAAACCGCGCAGTGCCGGCCCGGGCCAGGCGATCTCCTGGTCCTGTGTCAGATCGCCAGATTGAATTCATTAGAGTGTGACCAAAATCTGTTGGGGCGGTTTGCAGCCAGCCACCTGAGCGACGAATGAATGATACTGTTGGTAATTCTATGTCAAGTTGAGCGGATTGTGCCCGATGGCTGTCTTGCTTGCCGGCGGACCGGTCGGGCATGATGAAGTTTCAAGAATCCATCGGGCCGCCGCCGCGCCGCGAAGGCCGATCTGAGAGGGTTCATAGGTCCCAACAGATTTTGGTCACACTCAATTCATTGAATTCTTGGCCCTTTTGTGATACACTATCAATGGCACGCGCAACCCTACATCGAAACCAGAACAGCAGCATCTACGCCGCCGGACCCACCATGCTGCCGAGGGGGTCAAGTGTGCCCACTGTCGATCGAGTGCGACCCGTACTGAATAAGCTGTGCGAAATCATGACTGATGTAATACTGAAGCCTGGTCGAGACAAGCCCGTTCGAAATCGGCACCCCTGGGTATTCTCAGGCGCTATTCGAAAGATCGAGGGTGACTGTGAACCGGGGGAGGTGGTGACGCTGCGGGCACACGATCGCCAGTTCCTGGGTCGCGCTTACATCAACCCCCAATCGCAAATCTCACTTCGGGTGCTCACCTGGTCTGATGAACCAATCGATGCGGCTTTCTGGCGCCGCCGGCTCGAGCAGGCAATTGCCATGCGCCGTGAGATCATCGATGTTCACGTAACGACAGCACACCGGCTGGTCAACGCCGAATCCGACGGCCTGCCGGGACTGATCGTGGATCGCTACAATGATTTCATCGTGATCCAGGTGCTGACGATGGGCATCGAACGCCGGAAGGAGATGCTCGCCGAGCTGCTGATGGAGTTACTCGAACCCCAGGGCATCATCGAGCGCAGCGATGTGGACGTGCGAGGGAAGGAGGGTCTGCCGGCCACGGTGGGGGTGCTGGCCGGCACAGCTCCACCAGAGCCAGTAGAGATCCTCGAATATGGCCGGCAGCTTCTGGTTGACCTGATGCGCGGGCACAAGACCGGCTTCTATCTCGATCAAAAGGAAAACCGCCGGCGGCTCGCCGACTATGCCCGTGGCCGCGAGGTCCTGGACGCCTTCTCCTACACGGGAGGCTTTGGCGTCCACGCCGCGCGCGGTGGTGCACGTTCTGTGATCCATCTTGACGCATCGCAAGAGGCGCTGGAACTGGCGCGACAGAACGTTGCCCTCGACAACGTTGCCGGCATCTCCCACAAGTACGTGGCCGGAGACGTCTTTCAGGTGCTGCGTGACTATCGCGATGCTGGCCGCCAGTTCGATCTGATCGTGCTGGATCCACCCAAGTTTGCCCACACGAAGTCGCAGGTGGGCAGCGCCTGTCGTGGCTACAAAGACATAAACTGGCTGGCTTTTCGACTGCTGCGGCCTGGCGGCATCCTGTTTACCTTTTCGTGCTCAGGGCTCGTGTCGCCCGATCTGTTCCAGAAAGTTGTGTTCGGCGCCGCCGTGGATGCCGGCCGAGATGCTCTGGTTCTGGAGAAGCTTTCTCAGTCTCCCGATCACCCCTTCCGGCTCTCGTTTCCAGAAGGCGAGTATCTGAAAGGGTTGATCTGCCGTGTAGGTTCCAGTGATCACTGATCACTGGACCGGGTAAACAGTAGACCATTGGTGAAGAATATGGAAACTCTAATCTTGATTCCCTTCATCCTCGGAATATGGTTGGCAAACTATGGTGAGCGACGGCAAGGTGCTCGCTACCTGATGCTTGCCCTCCTGAGCCTGAGCAACCTGCTGTTGCTGCTGATCGGGGCGTTGATGGTGGTGGCCGGCCAGTTCATGGCGCAGTCCGAAGTCCCGCTGCCGCCGGGGATTCCGTACATCGACTTTGCCGGCGTCGGGCTGGCGCTGCTGGGGATGGGGTTCCTGGCATTCATCCCGCTGATTCCGTTTGTCCGCCGGCTGCTGGCCCGGGTGATCCCCATTGATCCAGATTCGTTGGTCCACGCCACGGCTCTTGTGTACGCTGTCTACCTGGTCGGAAACACGGTGGCCAGTTGGCCTGTCATCAACGCTCTGGCTGAAGATGAGGCGCTGGCCCAGCAGTTCTTCGGCCAGTTCGGCCTGAGCGATGCCTGGCTGTCGGGCCTGATCTTTGCTGCGCTGGCCGTTGTCGGTGTGGGTCTCTTTGCGCGGAGGAACTGGCGTGAGACGCTGGAGCGATTGAAGGTCGGCCGGCTCAGCCGCCGGCAGTTAGCCTGGGCCGGCGGAGCTGTGATCTTGCTGCTGGCCATTGAGGTGGCCTTTTCACAGGCCTGGCAGCTTCTCGATCCAGCCGGCTACGAACGGATTGGGGGGCTGACCGATGCGTTCATCAGCACGTTCCTGTCCCCGGTGGGAGCACTTACCGTTGGTCTGGCGGCCGGCATCGGTGAGGAGTTCCTGTTCCGAGGGGCTCTGCAACCCCGGTTTGGTCTGTTCTTGACCACCCTGCTGTTCACCTTTGCCCACGCGCAGTACAGCCTGTCGCCGGCTCTCATCGGGATATTCATTGTCGGCCTCGGTCTGGGGGTGGTCCGAAATCGCGCCAATACAACAGCTTCCATCCTGGTCCACGCCAGTTTTAACTTCCTGCAAGTAATCGCAGCCACGTATCTTGGGACGTGAGGGGCGAACGGAGATAGATGGATAGATGGCTGGATGGCTGGATGGCTTGCACAGTACCCAGCCATCCAGCCATCTACTCTTTGGCGCTTCAAAGTGTCCCGTAGGAATGTGTTGACTCCTCGGCCTGGACTGTCGCAGACACACAGACCTGGCCCTTCTGCTCCTTGGCGCACAGCAGGGCCATGTCCGCCGCTTCCACCAGCCCATCTACCTCCTGTGCGTCCGCAGGGTAGGTGGCCACACCCTGGCTCACGGTGATGCGGCCAACTCGCTGATCATCGCGGACGACGAATTCATGGTTGCGGATTGTGTCACGTAGTCGCTCGGCCAGGGCCAGGGCCTGGTCACTGCCGGTCTCCGGCAGGATCACCGCGAACTCGTCGCCGCCGTAGCGGGCCGGCACATCCGTCTGGCGGATGACACTGCGAATCAGGCCGGCCAGTTCCTGCAGCAAGTCATCGCCGGCCTGGTGGCCGTAGCGATCGTTGTACTTCTTGAAATCGTCCAGATCCAGCATGATTAGGGAGCAGACGCGGCCGTGGCGTTGGCTGCGCTCCAGCTCCCTATCCAATTCCTGATAGAAATAACGGGCGTTGTAAAGCCCGGTCAGCCCATCGGTGATGGCCTGATGATGAGTCGCCTGATAGAGGCGCGCGTTCTCTAACGCGATGGCCACGTGGTTAGCGAAGGCCAGGGCAATATCCGCTTCACCCTGGTTGAAAGAGTCGATCTCGGTGCGATCCAGTGTGATCATCCCGATTGCCCGGCCTTTGGCAAGCAGCGGCACACCCAGCCAGGACCGAATGTGGCTGTGAGGTTCTTCTTGGAAAGCGGTGTAAGCGGCGTGGGCGTCGGGAACCACCAATGGCTTCTTCTCGGCGATGACGGTGCGGTTGGGGTGTCCTGAGCTTGTCGAAGGGTCGCCGGCCAGGGGAAAGGCCAGGCCGATGACCTGTTCGGGGTCAGAGAAGCCCCGGCCGGCGATGATCTCCAATTGGCCATCGTGCAACGACTGGACAGTCGCGCTCGCGTAGGGCACCACCTTCTGCAGCTCTTCCAGCACCCGATCGAGGAGCGCCTCCAACTCCAGCGTGGAACCGAGCGCGGCGGCCACTTCCTGCAATGTCTCCGCACGCTGCCGTGCGGTCCGCTCCGCTTCGAACAACTGGGCACTCTCGATGCTGACCGCGACCTGGCCGGCAATGGTCACCGCCAGGTCGATCTGCTCCTGACTGAACGATCTGGCCAGGTCCTCGTGGTCTAACATCATTACGCCAATCGCCAGGTCACGGCTGACGAGAGGCACAACCAACGCCTTCTTCACGCCGAAGGGCTCGGTCCATTTGCGCGGCAACATGTCCGTTTGGGTGACATCTTCCAGAACCACCGGCCGGCGCTGTTGGAGAACCTGGCGGAAGAGCGGCGCCGTGTCCAGTCGATCGGCGGTTGTGGTCCGCCAACGATGCCATAGCTCCAGGTCAGGGTGGCTGTCGGCGAACTGCGACATAAGAGGTTCCAACCGCTCGCCGGCTGGGTCCAGCAGAAAGATGTTGCAGCGGTTCGCCTGGCAGCTCTGGGCCGCCCGGATAGCGATCTGCTTGAGGAGCTGACTCAGGCTCAAGGTGGAGGTGACGGCCTGGGCAATGTCTAACAGGGCGGTGGACTCTTCGGCCCGACGGTGCTTAGCCCGGTGGAGCCGGGCGTTCTCAATAGCGATGGCAGCCTTGTCGGCCAGCATGCGCATCAGGTGTAGTTCGGATTCCGGGAAGGTACGCGGGTGTGGGAAAGCGATGTTCATCACCCCCACCACGCGCTCCCCAATCTTTAGTGGCAGGCCGATGATGGCACCCTCCCACTGATGAGGAGCGCCGGCAAACAGCGGATGAGTGCGCATGTCGGGCACCAAGATGGGTTCACCCTGCCGCGCAACGGTATAGGTCAGGCCATCGGAGCGGGGTTCGGCCACCGGTTGGCCCGTGCGTCCGTCGGCCCACAGCGCCGCGCCGAAGGTCAGCCGGCCATCCTGATACAGGAAGATGTGGGCCTCCTGAACGCCGGTCAGGAGCTGGAGCGTGCCTTTCAGGATGGCATCCAGCACCGTGTTCAACTCCAGGGTAGCGGTCATCTTGAGACCCACCTGGCGCAACGTTTCCAACTCCGCAGCGCGCAGTTCTGCGGCTTGAAACAGGCGGGCATTCTCGATGGCCACGGCCACCTGCTGGGCCAACGCTTCCAGCAGATGCTGGTCCTGTTCACCGAAGGGCCGATGCCCGACCGAGTCGCTGACGTTGATCACTCCAAGAACGCCCGTGTGGCCACGAACAGGGACGCCGATCACAGCCGTAGGAGGCTCCGCCTCGTACGCCGGCAACCGCCCCTCCCAGACAGCATAGTTGTCCACGATGAGAGGTTGGCCTGTAGCCGCCACCTGACCCGACAATCCCTCACCTATTTTCAGCCTGGCGCCGATGTGGTCAGATAGCTTATTGCTAACCACCAATTCCAGATCCTCTAAATCCGGGTCGTAGAGGTAGAAGCTGCCGGTACTTGCACCCAGCAACCCCACTGCCCGCCGGACTATGTCCTGCAAGAGGTCAGGGAGTTCCAGTCGAGCAGTGATGTCCAGTGAGACTTCTCGCAGAGCTTCCAGTTCGCTGGCGCGGCGTTGTGCCTCCTCAATGAGACGCAGCTTTTCCAGAGCGATACCGACGTGGCCGGCCACCGTGGAGACCAGGTGCAGATGCTCCTGCCTGAAGGCGTCAAGTTGCGCGCTTTCTACATTGATCACTCCGGCAACCTGCCCGCCGGCTCGCACCGGTACGCACAGCTCCGAGCGTATGATGGCCGATGCTTCGATGTAGCGTGGGTCAGCTTTCACGTCAGGGATCAAGAGCGGTTCCCCGGTCTGGGCCACGGAGCCGGTGACGCCCTGTCCCAGGGGAACGGATATGCCCGCCATGTGAAGTGCCGCGCCGTGGTAAGACGGATGGGGCAACAAGCACTCCCGTTGGTCGTCGAGGAACAGAAAACCAACGTTGTCCGGGTATAGCTCGGCGGCCAATAGCTCCGTTACACGAGTGGCTAGCTCATCCACATCTCGGGCTTCGGCGCCCACCAGTGCGGTTTGGTGGAGCACCGAGATCTCCTGGGTTCGCTGCGCCATCTCGCCCCGTGAGACAGCCAGACTGGCTCGCATATCCTCGAAAGCCTGGGCCAGTTGCCCCACCTCATCCTGCCTGTGGGACACAATGGCGCTGTCTAGCTCACCGCCGGCGATGCGCCGGGCTGCGGCTGTGAGTTCTGCCAGGGGTTGCACTACCTCGCGCGTGGTGAGACCTATAAGCACAATAGCAATCAGAAGCGCCATCAGCCCCACGGTGGAATACTCACGGCGTGCGCGCTGGATAGGCGCCTGAGCCTCCTGTGCTTTCTGTTCGACCACCACTTTCCAGTCGGCGGCTGAGACAGGAGCCAGGGCCAGAAGGTCTGCTCCCTCTGGACCTTCTACTGAGGGGTAGATATCCGCTTGGGGCTGATCTACTGTCGAAAGGAGAGGGACAGCCGATAGATGCTCACAGGACCGCAGAAGGTGCTGGGGACGCGTGCTGGCGATGACCATTCCGGCCCCATCCACGACCTCAGCGTAGCTGGTCTCACCCGCCTGGCCGTGGTGCAGAAAGCCGCCGAGACCCGGCTCCAGAAGATCTACTGCCTGAACGAACAGGCCGGCAATCTCGCCCTGGGCGTCCCTCACCGGCGCACTGAGGATGATGACGGGCTGGCCGAGGAGGGAGGCCGGCACGTTGTCGGACACCTGGGGCCGGCCGCTGCCCAACGCCTCGCGGACAAAAGCCTGATCGTTCAAGTCCAGCCCGATCAGGTCAGGGTCGTCAGGTTCCGCCAGGAGCACTAGCCCATCTCGGTCCAGCAACAGCACCCGGTACGTGGGCAACTCGGCCAGGAGGTAGACATCCTCCAGGGCGTGACGCTCGGGTCGCAGGTCGCTGTCTCTCAGGTTAACCTCTTCCCGCTCCCCCGTCACTGCCAGCATGTGCAAGGCGTGATTCAGGCTGCGGTCCATCTGTTCGGCGATGCTTTGGGCCGTGGCCAGGCGCTCGTTCTCGATCTGTCTGCTCGTCTCTTGTAGCGCACGCAGCCCGAGGAAAGCGAAGGCCACGCAGGCCACGCTGAGTCCCAGGACCGCCAGCAGGCCGATGCGAACTCGCAGTCCGAATCTGTTCAGTAACCACATGGCAGCTTTACCTGAATAACTTATCGATCGAATGTCTCCTGGTACGCTTCCGTTGGGCTAAGGTCTCTGATCAAGCCCAATCCCTGTTTCGCGAGGCTGGTTCCTGTGCAGTGTAGCACAAAACGCGCAATTGCTCAACTAACAAAGGTTCGTTCAAGGAAGTCTACGGGGCCGGTTACGCCGAGACCCACCCTGAGGCCGAGAGACTTAAGCGGGGCGCCTGTGCCGGCGCAGGCATCTACCGCATCTTCGACGCCAAGCCGGCGCACATTGCCAGACTCGAAAGAGTTCAGTATAATGACGGTGTCGCGGACAATCTGTTACGTGGAACAAACACAGCATTGGCATACAAGGAGGAATTCGTGCGACTCAGAAGGATCATCGCCTGCCTGATCTGGCTTTTGTTGCTCGCCGGCTGCGCAACTCCGGCACAGCCCCAGGAGCCGAAGACGCTGAAGATCGGTGTCTTGCCGATCACCGATGTGGCGCCGGCCTACGTGGCCCAAGAGCAGGGCTACTTCACGGCCGAGGGGATCGATGTCGAGCTGGTTCCTGTGGCCAGCGGCGCCGAGCGTGATTCTCTGATACAGGCCGGCGGCATCGATGGCGGACTCAACGAGCTGATCACCGCCGTGCTGATCAACGCCGGCAGTGAAGAGAAAATCCGCATCGTCACCACAGCCCGCCGACCGTTCCCCGAAGTGCCGCTGTTCTTCCTGCTCGCCTCCCCCGGCAGCGGCATCACGACCGTCGAGCAACTGAAGGGGGTAGAGATTGGCATATCAGAAAACACGGTCATCGAGTACGTGACCGATCGCACGCTGCAACGCGCCGGCCTGCAGCCCGAGGAGATTCGCTTCACCAACGTGCCGGCCATTCCCGTGCGGCTGGAGCTTCTGCTAAACGATCAACTCAAAGCCGCTGTCCTGCCTGACCCGCTCGCATCGTTGGCCCAGTTGCAGGGGGCCAGGCTCGTTGTAAGCGATGCCGTTTACCCGGAAGTTTCACTCAGCGCAATCAGTTTTCGTCAGGCAGTGCTGGAGGATCGTCCCAACACGGTGCGTGCTTTCCTGCGCGCCTGGGACAAGGCTGTGGCTGACATCAACGCCGATCCCCGCAAGTTTCGCAACGTGTTGATCAAGAACGCCCGCATACCGGAACCGCTCCAGGACCGCTACGATCTCCCGCCGTTCCCCCAGGGCGAACTGCCCAACGAGGCCCAGGTCCAGGACGTGGTCGATTGGGCGTTGGAGAAGGGGCTGATTCAAGAGCCACTGAGCTATGATGAAGTGGTAGCTGCGGAGTTTCGGAGGTAGCGTTTGACGGCTCCCTTCGTCCTGGCGCAGGACCTGGCCTTCCGCTATGCCGACGAGCGCGAACCGGTTTTCGAGCAGTTCAGTTGGGAGGTCAAATCGGGCGAGGCGTGGGCGGTGATTGGGCCGTCGGGGTGTGGCAAGAGCACGCTGCTCTACCTGCTGGCCGGCCTTCGCCAGCCGACGGGCGGTACTGTGCTGGTGGACGGTTCCCCGGTGCCCCGGCCGCGCGCCACCACCGGCCTGATTCTGCAGAACCGGGGACTGCTGCCCTGGGCCACGGTGTGGGAGAACGCGGCCCTGGGTCTGCGCATCGGGCATTTCTACAAGAACAAGCGAGTCTCCGATGGCATACCGCGCCCCTATCCGCCGGCCCTTCCGCTGAGCGAAGTCGATCGCTGGTTGGAGAGGCTGGATATTGCCGAGCTCCGGGACAAGTACCCGGCCCAACTCAGCGGCGGTCAGCGGCAGCGGGTTGCCATAGCGCGCACGCTGGCGCTGCGTCCCAGCCTGCTGCTAATGGATGAGCCGTTTAGTGCCCTGGACGCCATCACGCGTGAGGATCTGCAAGATTTGACGGTCGTGCTGCAGCAGGAGTTGGGCGTAACGACCATCGTTGTCACGCACAACGTGGAGGAGGCTGTTTTTCTGGGCCACCGCATTCAGGTGTTGCACGGCCCACCCAACTGCTGTGCGGACGTGGTCGAGAATCCTGGGGCCGGCACGCCGGGCTACCGGGGAACGACGGAGTTCCTGGCAGTGACCCGAACACTGCGCCAGCGACTGGGAGAGAGGATCAAAAACCGGACATGAAGTGGCGACAACTCCTGTTTGGCATTTTGGCCAACCTCATTTTGTGGCAGATTGCGGCGTGGCTCATCCATCGGTCCATCCTGCCAGGGCCGGCTGTGGTGCTGGCAGCGTTCGCTCGTGAGCTCGTCGCAGGTGAGCTGGGGCGACATCTCGCGGTTAGCGTCGTGCGGGTGTTGGCGAGCATAGCGGTGGCTCTGGCGTTGGCGGTACCGGCCGGCCTGGCTTTGGGCCAGAGTCCCAGGCTCAATCGCCTGCTGTCGCCGCTGATCTACATCGCCTATCCGGTCCCCAAAGTCGTGCTGTTGCCGGTCTTTCTGCTGCTGCTGGGCATCGGCAATGCCAGCAAGATCGCCCTCATCGCGCTGATCCTGTTCTTCCAGGTGCTGGTTGTGGTGCGCGATCAGGCCAGCGCCATTCAGCCGGAACTGGTGCTAAGCGTGCGGTCGCTGGGGGCCGGCCGGCGCGCCCTGCTGCGCTTCGTGTACGTGCCGGCCTCGGTTCCCGCCATGCTGACGGCGCTGCGGCTGAGCATCGGCACAGCGGTGGCTGTCCTCTTCCTTGCGGAGAGCTTCGCCACGACCAGCGGCCTGGGCTATTACATCATGATCGAAAGTTGGGGTCGCGTTGCGTACCCCGAAATGTATGCCGGCGTCGTGGCGCTGAGCCT
>JBHHTZ010000075.1:0-10741 GCA_046753605.1 Anaerolineae bacterium | reverse complement strand
CGCCATCGGCCCCGGTGGAGATCGTGAACCTGCGGCTGCGCGCTGTTGGTGGCGTGCCCAGGCCGGCGCTGCCCCACGAACCCCTTGGGCCGGCTGACCCATCCGACGCCTATCTGGACCATCGCCGCGTGGTACTGGCCCACGGTGTGGCTGATGTCCCCTTCTACCGGGGGGAGCGGCTGCGTCCGGGGCACGAGGTCGCAGGGTCGGCGGTGATCGTGCAGAAGGGCACGACGATGTTTCTAGCCGAGGGCGATGTCGCGCGCGTGGATAGTAGTTTCAACCTGGTTGTGGATGTGGTGAGGGTGAGGACATCTTCGCCACCGGTTTCATGGCTCGCGAATCGGTGGTAGAACAACGGATGTGCAGGATGGCACGGATCGGACAAGCTGACAATCCGTGCCATCCTACACATCCGTGCTATCCTGCCAATCTGTGTTCTAGTCATGACTGAACTTCTACACAAAGAACTCACCGGAAAAATCATCGGCGTCTACTACGACGTCTACAACGGCACAGCCCGAACCTACCCCGAGTTTATCTACGAACGGGCGATGAGAGATGACCTGAGCCGACTCGGCATTCCCAGCCGGCGACAGCCGGAGTACACGATACTCTACAAAGGCCGACCGGCCGGTGCTCAGCGGCTCGACTTATTCGTCGCCGGCGACGTCGTGGTGGAGATAAAGGTTGCACCCCGACTAACTCGCTTGCACAAGGCTCAAACCATCTCCTACCTCAAAGTAGTAGACAGGAAAGTCGCTCTATTGTGCAACTTCGGTAGTGCTACACCGGAGTTTGAACGGCTGTTTTTCAGACCCCGCCTGGCGCAAAATCAGCCAGGCGCTGCGACTTTGCCCGACGCTGATTGGCCGGCCGAGTTGCTGTCGCCAGACCTCACGCACGAGATCATTGGTGGGCTGTTCGAGGTGCACTCTATCCTGGGTCCTGGGTTCATCCACAGAATCTATGCCAACGCCGTGTATCACGAACTGTCACTCCGTGGTCTTGAGGCGTTGCCCAGACAAGAATACCAGGTCGTTTACCGTGGCCGGCCGGTTGGGGAGATCAAGTTCAACCATTTGCAGATCGACGACTCGCTCATGGTGTTCCCTGTCGCTATCCAGAATATCGACGACATCAGCATCAACAATCTGAAGGCCTGGATGCAGGTGCAAAACATACCCTTGAGCATCCTTGCAAACTTCTACCCGACTCGTCTTGAGTTCAGAGTCTTGCGAGTGTAGTCAATCCATATCATCCTGCTGATCCGTGTTCTGTCACTAGAACAGCGGATTGCGGGATGGCACGGATCGGTTGACCACAAATCCGTGCCGTCCTGCCGATCCGTGTTCTAAGGAGTACGCAATCCCATGCACGACCCAATCCGACTCGAAGTCTTCAAACACCTCTTCGCCTCCGTCGCCGAAGAAATGGGGGTGGTCCTGCGGCTCACCGGCTACTCGCCCAACATCAAAGAGCGGCGCGATTTCTCCTGCGCCCTCTTCGACGCCGAGGGACGCATGATCGCCCAGGCGGCCCACATTCCGGTCCACCTGGGGGCCATGCCGATCTCCGTGCGCGAAGCCGTGCAGACCATGCCCTTCTCACCCGGCGACGTGGTAATCCTGAACGATCCGTTCCACGGCGGAACGCACCTGCCTGACATCACCCTCATCACCCCCATTTTCATCGGTGAGGGGACGGATTTGCAACTGTTCGGCTTCGCCGCCAACCGGGCGCACCACTCCGATGTCGGCGGGATGGCGCCGGGGTCCATGCCCCTGTCGCAGGAGCTGTACCAGGAGGGCGTCATCATCCCGCCGCTGAAACTGGCCGAGGCCGGCCACCTCAACCAGGGGTTGATGGGCCTGCTCCTGGCCAACGTCCGCACGCCTCAGGAGCGGGCCGGCGACCTCCGCGCCCAGATGGCCGCCAACCGCAAAGGCGTTGAGCGCATGGGGGAACTGGTGGCCAAGTACGGCCAGGATGAGGTGGAGCACTGCATGGCCGGCCTGCTCTCCTACGCCGAGCGCATGACCCGCCGGCTCATCCAGGATCTGCCCGACGGTACCTACACCTTCCGCGACCGCATGGACGACGACGGGGTGGACCCCGAGCCGGCTGAGATCGTCGTCGCCATCACCATCCAGGGCGACGAGGCCATCGTGGATTTCACCGGCAGCTCGCCCCAGCGCAAGGGCAGCATCAACGCCGTGTACGCCATCACCCTTTCGGCCGCCTACTACGTGTTCCGGTCCCTCATCGGGCTGGACATCCCGTCCAACAGCGGCTGCCTGGAGCCGATCAAACTCATTGCGCCCGAGGGGTCGTTGGTGAACGCGCGACCGCCGGCAGCCGTGGCCGGCGGCAACGTGGAGACCTCCCAGCGCATCACCGACGTGCTGCTGGGCGCGCTGGCCCAGGCCTGCCCTGACCGCGTGCCGGCGGCCAGCCAGGGGACGATGAACAACCTCACCGCCGGCGGCTGGGACCCCGAGCGGCAACGCCCCTACGCCTACTACGAGACCATTGGCGGAGGCATGGGGGCCCGCCCCAACAAGGACGGCGCTGATGCCATCCACACCCACATGACCAACACACTCAACACGCCCGTCGAGGCGCTGGAGTACACCTACCCGTTTCAGGTCCGGCGCTACGAGATTCGGCGTGGATCAGGCGGGGCCGGCCAGTTTCGGGGCGGCGATGGCATTCGCCGCGACATCGAACTGTTGCACGACGCCCAGGTCACCATCCTGTCCGAGCGACGGAAGTTCGCCCCCTACGGACTGGCCGGCGGCGAACCGGGCAAACCAGGCCGCAATGTGTTGATCCGTGATGGCGAGGAGTGCGAATTGCCGGGCAAGATCAGCCTGCCGGTGCAGGCCGGCGACGTGGTGAGCATCCGAACGCCGGGCGGCGGGGGGTATGGTCATCCAGCCAAGCTCAGCTAATCCGCTACGCCGCAGGCAATCTGCGATGTCCTGGGCTGTTGAAGGGGTCCTCCTGAGCTCGTCGGAGGGGTGATCAAGCATCCGTTGACATGATAGAACTCGAGCACACACAGAAAGTCGCCGGCGGGACCACGGTTGTGGACATTGACGCGCTGGCGGTCAGCGCCGGCCAACTCGCCGCCGTGGTGGGGCCGGCCGGCAGCGGTAAATCGACCCTACTGGCGCTGCTGACCGGACGAACCCGCCCCACCGCCGGCAGCGTGCGCGTGGCCGGCCTGGACCCCGCTCGGGACCGGCACCACCTGGCGCAGCATCTCGGCGTCCTCTTCGCCGAAAACGCCCTCTACGATCGCCTGTCGGCCAGGGCCAACCTGGTGTTCCACTGCCGGCTGCGCGGTCTGCCATCGTCGCGAGCGGATGAGACGCTGAGCCAGGTAGGGCTGGCCGATCACGCCGGTGTGGCTGCCGGCCGATTGCCGCCCGGTCTGGCGCGCCGGCTGGCTTTTGGCCGTGCCATTTTGCACCAGCCGACCGTGTTGGTCCTGTTAGAGCCTTTCGTCAACTGCGACGCCGCCTCGAAGGAACTGCTGACCCGCTTGACCCGCCAACTGGCAGACGACGGGGCCGCCGTCCTCATCCTGACCACCGAGGCGACCCGGGTGGCCGGCCTCTGCCAGACGATGCACGAGTTGGAGCAGGGACGCATCGTGCGCACCTACAGCCCGGAGGAGGATCGTCAGGCCGAGCTGCCCTTCAAGATACCGGCCCGGTTGGAGGGCAAAGTTGAGCTACTCAACCCGGCCGACATCCTCTACGTGTCGGCGGATGATGGGGGAACTCGTCTGCACACCGCCGAGAACCAGATCCCCACCCACTTCACCCTGGCCGATCTGGAAGGCCGGCTGGCCCGCAGCGGCTTCTTCCGCGCCCATCGCAGTTACCTGGTCAACCTGCAACGGGTCAAAGCGGTCATCCCTTACACCCGCGACAGCTTCACCCTGGTGCTGGACGACGACGCCGGCACGGAAATCCCACTGAGCAAAGCCTCAGCCCGCGAGCTACGCGACCTGCTGGGCTACTAAACTGTGCGCCATTCGATCCCTCCCTGACGCCATTCAGCGCCTGGCGGTTGCCTTCCAGCGGAAAAATGTTGCAGTGGCCCCCGACCAGGTAGTATAATGGGACACAAGGATCAAGGGTTCAGGCAATTTGAGAGGGAGAGACGAATGATTGCACAGAAGAAGACCGCCGGCCGGTATGAACTGGCGACGCTCGCGCTTTGGCTTATTGCCGTCACCACGACCCTCGTTGTGGTCAGAGGCACGGGGCTGTTCACCTATCTCGGCCCAGTATTGTTCATTTGCATGGTAGGATCGATCCTTGTCGTCAGGAGGAAGCCGTGAAACTCCTGAAGCAGCAGTGTCCGATGGTCTGGATCTATTTCAGTTGGGCGCTCTACCTGGCCGGCCTGGCATTCTTCAGCCTGCAAAGGGACTACGTCGTGGCCCTAACCTGGCTGGTGGTGTTGCCGATCGGTGTCTGGGCATACGTTCGGGTTTTTCCGGCCGTGTCGCGATACCTCGGCTACGGTCGCATTGACGACCAGCCGGCCAGCATGGTGGACCGCATACCCGCAAAAGTTACCCTCTACACCGCCTTGGGATGTCCGTTCTGCCCGGTGGTGAAGCGCCGGCTGCTGGACTTGCAGGCCGAGATGGGCTTCGACCTGGACGTGGTGGACGTCACGCTCAAGCCGGATTTGTTGCTTGCGAAAGGCATTCGTGCCGTACCCGTCGTCGAAGCCGGCGCTGAGCAGTTGGTTGGGCACGCGACCAGCCAGCAATTGTCAGACCTTATTCGATCTCAAGCAGCCGCGGCATAGCGAGAAATCAGGCCGAATGAACCCCACAGTTACGATACGGCGTGCGCGATGGCGCGTGGTATGGGCCGTCGTCCGCAAGGATATTGTGGGAAAAGACTTGCGGGTAATCACCAGACATAAACTCTTGACTTATGACTTTCACTTCAGTATAATCACGCCAGATAAGCAGGGGAGAGCTGTCTAACCGGCAGCCACACACCAGACTACTGCGCGAGAGAAAGGGTACATGACCGCCGAAATTTATGCCGCAAACGATGACTGGGCCGAGGTCGCCGCGTGGAGGGGCGATGGGAATAAGAAGACGGAGCCTTTCCCTATCTCAGGTCGCGAGTGGCGTATCCGCTGGATGAAACACTCCACGAGCCACCGACCGGGTTATATCACCGTATTTGTCCACTATTCCGATAATCGCCTGGTCGGTTTGGCTGTGAACGAACGCATCAACGAGAGTGGAGAATCTTACCTGGACGAGCAAGGGGAGTTCTACCTGGACATCGTTTCTCGCCGCTGTGAGTGGGAAATGATTGTCGAAGAGAAGCGCACCTGAACCCAGTGCGCCCGCCTGATCTCAACCTGAAGAGGGCAGTGCTATGACGGCACTGCCCTTTCTGTATGTTCGATCATGTTACGCCCGCGCGACGCCGTGCTCAACGACGAGTTCTCCCTCGATACTTATCTCATCAATGATGCCGACGACCACCGCACGGATTGGCGCCGGGTCCATCCCAACCACCTGTCGCGCTGAGTTGCCCTCGTCGAGGATCAGCACAATCTCGCCGGCCCCCGCCCCAACCGCATCCACCGCAATGGTGTAGCGGCCTGTCGGCTCGCCGTCCGGGGTCAGCAGGTCGCACAACAACAGCCGGCGATCATCGAACACCGGTGCGTTGATGGTCGATACCACGGTTCCGGCCACGCGCCCCATCTTCATCAGCCGGCCTCCTCGTCCAGCGCCACCTGGTCCACAATCCCCACGATAGCGTGATCCACCGGCACGAACGTCTCCGGCAGCGCCAGGGCTGCCTCGCGGCTGGCAACGACGTAGACCAACTCGCCAGGGCCGGCCATCGCCACAGCATCCGCCGCCACCACGGGCTGGCCGGCCGGCTCCTGGTGCTTGTCCAGCGGCTGCACGATGAGGAGCTTGATGCCCTCAAGCCCTTCGTATTTGATGGTGGCGACGACGGTTCCGATGACGCGAGCCAGTTGCATGACATCCTCGCCTGTCAGACCAGGAATTTCCCGTCCTTCTGGAACAATTCTCCATCCACGTACACCTCGCCGCCGCGCCGCAGGTCGCAGATCATGTCCCAGTGAATGGCCGATTTGTTCTGGCTGCCCGTTTCGGGATAGCCGGCGCCCAGGGCCATGTGGACCGTTCCACCGATTTTCTCGTCGAAGAGGATGTTCTTGGTAAAACGCTGGATGCCGTAGTTGGCGCCGAAGGCAAACTCGCCCAGATACGGAGCCCCCTCGTCCGTCTTCAGCATTTCGTGCAAGAAAGCCTCGTTCTTCCTGGCGGATGCCTCGACGACGCGGCCGTCTTCGAAGCGTAGTCGTACACCCTCGACCTCGCGGCCGGCAGTGATGGCCGGAAAGTCGAACGTCACGACGCCATTCACGGAGCTTTCAACAGGCCCTGTGAAGATCTCGCCGTCAGGGAAGTTGTACTTCCCGTCGGCGTTGACGAACGTCCGGCCCTTGATCGACAGCGTGAGGTCGGTATTCTCGCTGGTGATGTGAACCTGGTCTTTGTCGCTCAAGGATTCGATAAGCCGGGCCTGGTTCCCCGCAACTTCCTGCCAGGCGGCAGCGGGGTCCGGTTCGTTCACCAGGCAAGCCGCATAGACGAAGTCCTCATATTCGCGCAGGCTCATCTCCGCATCCTGAGCATGGGCGTTGGTCGGGAACAGTGTGCCCACCCACTTGAGGGACCCCTCGGCGCTGCGACGCATGAAGACCTCGGAAAGCTCGCGACGGGCGGCCTGGCGCTTCGCCTGGCGCGAAGGGTCCACGCTCGACAGAGCTTTGGTGTTGACAGCTCCCCGAACGCCAATGGTGGCATCGAACTCGTTCAGGATCAGCCGCTCTACCGGCGAAATGAAGGTGAGCTGTTCATCGCCGGCAAATTCGAAGAAAAGCTCCTGGATTCCTGGGATTTCTGTGATAACTAACGGGTGACCGCCGGCCTCCAACACCTTCTGGTAGACAGCCTGGATCATGAGGACGGTTTCGGTCGAACCCGTGATAGCAACCAGATCACCAGGCTGAATCCTGGTCGAGTAATTAACCAGAGTGTCGGCAACGGCGACAATACGTGGATCAGACATGAAACTTCGTTTTCTCCTCTCGATATCTCACTATCTCACACCGGCCCCTGGGGCTGAACGCGCGGTCGAAACCGGGTGTCTGCGCGCAGGTTTTCCAGCATTTCCACGTGGAACCGGGCGATGACCACCTCGGCGACCAACTGCTTCGGATCGGCCAGGCTGGCCACACCGATTTCGACGGCCGCTTCCACGTCAGCGACGGCGCCGGCAAAGAGGGCATAGCCCTTCCCGCCCAGCCCATCGGCCAGCAGGATTTCCAGCAACGTGACGTCGGCGCCTTTCACGCCGGCATCGGCTGCGCCAATCGTGGCGGCTACTGTACTTGTCTCAATGATGCCCAGGGCCTCGGCGTCGCTCACCTGCCGCCCACCCGCCAGCGCCCGGACCACATCAGGATGCACTGCCGGCAAGAAAACCTCGTCGATCAGTGCCAGGTGTCCCCACTCACGCCCGGCTGCCAGCGATTCCTCGACCGACGCCACCTGCCCACCGATCAACACCAGGTATTTGCCCGGCTGGACCGTGCCGGCATACACCGTGTCCAGCGGTGCGCGCTTCACCATGGCGTCGCCGGCGCGTATGCCGATGGCGATGCTGTCGAATTCCAGGAGAGCGATAGCGGGTTGCATTATTCAGTCATCAGTTATCAGTCATCAGTTATCAGTTATCAGTGATCGGTTATCAGTAGTCAGAGTCTGATCACTGATGACTGATTACTGATAACTGATAACTGATAACTGGAGTTTACTCAGACCTAAACGATCCGCAAGTCACCCACCATGGTGATGCGCCGGATGCGCGAGAAGTGGCGGGGGCGGGTGAGGCCATCGCCGGTCGGGCTGGCGATGGAGAACGACGTGAAGCCTTCTCCGCCCTGGCCCAGGCCGGCCAGCGTCGGGCCGTTGGCGACGAAAATGCTGCAATTCATGGCCCGCGCCATGCGGGTGATGGTCTGGACGTTCTTGGAGAAGATCGACGCAGTGTGGCGGAACCGGTGTTCGGCCTTCACGGCCAGATCGATCGCTTCGTTCACGCTGCGCACGCGGACCAGCGGGAACACAGGCATCATCTGCTCGGTCCAGACCAGATTGTGCTCAACTGGCACTTCAACCAGGATCAGGCGCACCTCGTCGCCGGCCTGGACTCCGATCTCGTTCAGAATCTTGCCGGCGTTCTGGCCGATCCAGCGCTTGTTGACCGCGCCCGGCTTGCGCGGCGGCCCCATCTCGTCGAAGATGACCCGCTCGATCTGCCGCAGTTGGTACTGCTGAAGCTCAACAGCGCCATGCCGGCACATGACCCGTTTCAGTTCATCGGCGACGCTGGCCACCACCAGGGCTTCTTTTTCATCGGTGCAGATGATGTTGTTGTCGAACGACGCGCCGAAGACGATGTCGCGGCCGGCCTGCTCGAGATCGGCGGTTTCATCGACCACCACGGGCGGATTGCCGGGTCCGGCGGTGATGGCGCGTTTGTCGGTCGCCAGCGCCTCGCGCACCACAGCCGGCCCGCCCGTGACGAGCAGCACCGGCACGTCCGGGTGGCGCATCAACTGCTGGGCGCTCTCGATTGTGGGTTCTGGGATGGCCGTCACCAGGTTGGGGGGGCCGCCGGCGGCGACGATGGCCTGGTTGATCAACTGGACGTTCTCGACCGACACGCGCCGCGCATTCGGGTGTACGTTGAAGACCGCCGCGTTGCCGGCCGACAGAATGCTGATGGTGTTGTTGATGATGGTTGAAGTCGGATTTGTGGTCGGCGTGATGGAGGCGATGACGCCCCAGGGCGCGTACTCGGTGATGGTCGTGCCGGCGTCGCCCGTCCACACCGTCGGCTCCAGGTCCTCTGGGCCGGGCGTTTTGTTGGTGACTAGCAGGTTCTTGGCGATCTTGTCCGGGTAGCGCCCCAGGCCGGTCTCGTCGTGGGCCAGCCGCGCCAGGTGCTGCGCGTGCTCCCGCATGGACTGGCGGATGGCTTCGATGATGGTGTGCCGGCCTTCCAGACCCATGTCGCGGTACTGCTGGAAGGCCGTCTGCGCAGCGGCCACAGCCTCGTCGATGGTCGGGAGGACGCCGGCGCCGAGTTGCGGCACTCCCCTGGGTGGCCGCCGGCGGGCCGGCGGCGAAGGGGCTGCCGGCAGCGTGAGAGATCCCTGTCCGAGGCGTTCCTGTACCCTTTGTATTACGGCTTGTACTTCTCTTTCGTCGATGTCAACCATTAGTCTGTTTCTTCGCGATCCGGCCCTGGAACCGCGCCATGTCAATAATAGCCCGTGTGTGCGTGCCGTCACCGACCTGCTCATTCTCATCCTCAGCGGTGACGCGAAACTTCAGTATGCGTCCGTCGATGTCGGTCAACTCGGCGCGAGCAACGACCTCCATACCGACAGGTGTGGGAGCCAGATGCCTCACGTCCAGGTGGATGCCCACCGTTTGCTGGCCTTCCGGCAGCAGATGATCGACGGCCGCAATGGCCGCCTCCTCCATCAGGCCGACCATGATCGGTGTGGCCAGTACAGATACGTTGCCACTACCAAGATGCCTGGCCGTATGGCGGTCTTCAACTGTGCGTCGGACTTCGCCGACGACTCCAACTTCGAGGTTCTCCATGTACGCCTCCTTGATAGCTTGCCTGTTGCTACTCAGCTACCCTTGCGAAGGTTGCGAATAACCCTGCCAGTGGAGCTATTCTTTGCTTGCTGAAATGCCACCAGCCCAGAATTTGCTCATGAACCTTCGCAAGGGTTCCCATGCCTGAGTGGTAACGCTTGCCTTTTGTGGTCAGTGATGTGACTCAAATCTAGATCAGCCGCAGCGATAACAAGAAGCCGAGGCACAAGCCTCGGCTCTTTCCTGAGGACCGTCAGTGCTAGGCAGCCGGCGACAGTTGGAGTAGTCCGTCCAATTCCTCCCCAGACAGGGTTTCGACTTCCATGAGCTGCTGCGCAACTCGGTGCAAAGCACCTTCGTGCTCGGACAACACGCTACGTGCGCGTTCGTATGCCTCATTGACAATACGCCTGATCTCGGAGTCGATGATCTCTGCCATAGCGTCGCTATAGTTGCGCTGCTCGCTGATTTCGCGGCCCAGAAAGACCAATTCATTTCGATTACCGAACTGAAGTGGTCCTATCTTGTCGCTCATCCCGAACCGGGTCACCATGGCTCGCGCTCTCTTTGTGACCTTTTCCAGATCGCCATAGGCGCCATCCGTCACATCGCCAAATACGATCTCTTCGGCCACCCGGCCACCCAGGCCAACAGCGATTTCTTCCTCCAACTTCGTCGTGTTGAACAGATACTCGTCTCGCTCGGGAAGGGTGCTCACGTGCCCCATGATAGACCCTCGACCCACGATAGTTATCTTGTGAACCGGGTCACTGTGTGGCAGCATCTTGGCGACCAGGGCATGGCCGGCCTCGTGGTAGGCGACGATCTCGCGCTCTTCCTCGCTGATCAGCCGGCTCCTTCGCTCCGGTCCCATCACCACCCTCTCGATGGCCTCCTGCATGTCTTCCATAGCGATGCTCTGCCCGTTCCGCCGCGCCGCCAATATCGCCGCCTCGTTCACCAGGT